>NZ_JAPEHY010000007.1:0-155999 GCF_028823715.1 Shewanella sp. K8 | reverse complement strand
ACAATAACTCTCCAACCGTTTTCATTTCCAGTCCACGCTAATCTGCGATGAACCTTTTTTTATGCTGTTGAAACGCTTATTGATACAGATGCTTATGTGTAAATTAAATGTAAAATTCCGTAATTAACCGATGGTTACATGATTCAGCGCACATTTTGCTTTTGCGCAAGTTGTTAAAGTGGCGGCGACTCAGAATTAGTTTGCCAATTGGCAAAAGCTTGGCTAAGTTAATCCAAGTCGTGCTATTTACTGATAGTGAGACAAAGGTCATACCTGACATAAGAACCTTTGCTCGACTGTCATCATCGGAGGATATTATTGTGAGCAAGAAACTCTTGAGTGTGTTGTTCGGTGCCGGTTTGGCCGCACTGGCCATGTCACCATCTGCTTTTGCAGAAGATCAGAAGCTGTCAGATTTCCACGCGGATATGGGTGGCTGTGAAAGCTGTCATGCCGATGGTTCACCTTCAGCTGACGGCGCCTATGAATTTGAACAGTGTCAGAGCTGTCACGGTTCGCTGGCAGAAATGGATGCGGTACACAAGCCACACGATGGTGCCTTGATGTGTGCTGATTGCCATGCTCCCCACGACATGAACGTAGGTCAAAAGCCTACCTGCGATAGCTGCCACGATGATGGCCGTACTTCAGATAGCGTACTGAAGTAAGAAGCGCATATCGCACGAATGACAACGCCGGCTTGATGCCGGCGTTATTGTTTCTGGCTGGTGCCTATCTCTGGCTCTGTGTGGTGAGCCAGTATCTCAGTCAGTCTTTATCCACCGGCGTTGTTGGCAGATATTTATTGCCGGAAAACATAGCAGAAATAATACCGGGCTGACGCTTACGCTCGGCGTGGATCACCGCAGCTATGTGCAGCAATACCAAGAGAAGCAACAGATATACGCTGTAGACATGTACTTTTCCCGCCAAGCCCTTGGCGCCCTTAATCGCTGCAGCCTTGTCTGGGTTAACGCCTGTGTCATCATAGGGTTTGAGGCTGGCAGGCTCAACACCATCGGCGGCGATATATTCCTGAACCATGCCGCCCAGCGGTGGATAGAAGATGTCAGTACCGGCTCGCACCAAGCCTGTCACCATGATCAGCGTCAGCAAACCCAATAAGGCGATGACCGCCAGTTTGCCCGCCGGATTATGGCCGAGATATTGTGGGTTTTCGCCTTTCTTGAGTGCTGCACGATAGCCTGCCAATTCCCCTTTTTTGGGGAGTAGTTTACCAAGACGCGCCTTGATAGGGCCGAATAATCCCCACAGTAATCTGAATGCCAGGTTGATGGTAAAGGCATAACCTATCCATACGTGCAGTGTCTTCAGGCCGATTTTAGCGTCGAGACCACTGATCCCGAAGTCAGATTTGAACATCATTACCCCGCCGATGATCACCAACAGCAGCACCAAAAGCAGGTTTATCCAATGAAAAAGGCGAGTGGGAAGATCCCATGCCTTATAGCGAGACAGGCGCACTTCGCCCGCAGTATTTGTTTCCATGTTTGATCCCCCAGATCTGTTTTACCCCTTTATGTTAACGCCTGTAGCGGCGCTTGTTCAGTTAACTCTTATTCATTTTGAGTTTTTGGTAAGGAATCTGTACTTCCATTTCAAGCAGTTGTCTGCTTTGATACTCATGTTGCGTTAATGTAAATTTTTTTTTTGGGTTTTTTAGCTGAGGGCAGCCTATGTTCAATGTGATGCACTGGCTGGTGGTTTCCAGATCCGCGCTGTTGACCGAGCTGATGGATAGCCGTTGGCCGCAGGAGTTTCTGGTACGCTTGTCCTGCTTATCTCCCGATAGATGGCACACAGATGCCTTGAGAGCTGATGTCGACATGTTGTTGCTGGATTTGGCCACTGTGGAACCGGCCTTGGGCTATAAGATTCTTAAACAGGCCACCAGGAATCGCGGTTGCAAAGTGGTGTTACTGCATTATCCCAGGAGGGTGGAGTATGAATGCCTGTTGTTGCCGTCTGTGGTCAAGGCGGTTTTCTATCCCGAGGCGACCTTGGCACAGTTGAGCCGTGGCCTGGATATTGTGCAGAAGGGCGGCTGCGATATTCCTTTTGAGTTGCAATCTCGGCTGGCCAAGGGAGAGCTCAGTGGCGATGTGCTGACTTTCAGGGAGCGGGAGGTGCTGCAGGCGCTACTGGCCGGGCTCAGTAATCAACAGATTGCCACTTCCCTTTATGTCAGTGAAAGTACGGTCAAGACCCATCTCTATCGGGTGTTTCGCAAACTGAATTTAAGCAACCGAGCCCAGGTGATGGCCTGGGCCCAGCGTCACTTGATGGCCGATGTGGCCGAGAGTCAAGGCTCAGGCAGTTAGGGAAGGTGCGAATAAGTCCTCGCGGCCTTCTCTTTTGTAGAGAGTGGCTTACACAGCAATTGGTGTTCAAGGCATCTGACTGAAGGCATGCCGGGGCCTGTCGAAGTCGGATAACGTAGAGAGCCGGTTGCTGTGAAAGCCCCAAAGGGCGTGGCTTACAGGCTTGCCTGCTGTGTTATGCTTCTTGCAAAGGACTAGGGCCATTTGCTGCGAACCACGCCTTGCATCCAGGCCTGTAAGCCTACGCAGAGCACGCATGGGACTTGTTCGCACCTTCCTTAACCCAGCCAGGCCTTGGCTTTGGCTGGATCGGTGAGCTTGAGTGACACAGTATCTATTGCCGCCGGGTTGATAGGCAGTTGGCCTGTCATCAGTTCATCACGGCGGAAGAAGTGCAGCTCCAGACTATCGCCGGGCTCATATTGTTGCAGTTCATTTTCAAATTGAGCGCCGACCTGCAGACCATTGGCGGCAATCAGCAGATCCTGAGCCGCGAGCCCGGCGCTGTGAGCCGCGCTGCCATTGGTCACACTCACAATTCTTAACCCCAGGACTTCAGCCTTGTAGCGGGCTCCGAAGCCGATTTTTTGCCCCTCAACATCCCCGCCGCCCTGATCCTGAGCGCCTTGGGCACTGCGAAGCTGCATCTCGATTCCGAATTGCGCCAGCAGGGGCGCCAGTGGCAACTCTTGGGTATTATCCAGAAAGGCAAATTCTGCGCTGGCATCCCGGCCAAGCAGCTCCTCATAGAGGCGTCGATGGGAGTCATCTTCAGTGCCTATCCCCTGGCTGCCAAAGGCCTGCCACAGCTTTTGCATCAGGTTATCCAATGTGTATTTCCCCTGGGTTTCCAGTCTCAGAGTCAAGTCCAGATACAGGGCAAACAAAGCTCCCTTGGTGTAATAGCTGACGATGGCGTTGGCGGCGTTTTCATCCTGTTTGTAGAACTTGGTCCAGGCATTGAAGCTCGAATCTGTCAGGCTCTGCAACTGCCTGCCCGGCATGCGATACACCCGGGTCATGGTCTGGGATAGCATCTCCAGATATTGCTCATTGGAAACCCTGTTGGCTCTGAGTGTCATCAGGTCATCATAGTAGGAAGTGATACCTTCATAAGCCCACAGCTGACGGGTGTAGCTCTCAGCCTCCAGCGCATAGGGCATGAAGCTGGCAGGCTTAATGCGTTTGACGTTCCAGCTGTGGAAGTATTCGTGACTGCAGAGCGACAGATAAGTGCGGTAATCCTTGTTGACCGGCATCTCCATACTCAGCGGCAGATCCTTACGGGAGCAGTGCAGGGCGGTGGAGGCTCTGTGTTCCAGTCCTCCAAAGCCATTGCCTAATACCTGGGTCATAAACAGGTAGCGCTCAAACGGCGCTTCACCGAAGAGGCGGATCTGGCTCTCGCAAATAGCCTTGAGATCGTCAAGCAGTCTGGGCATGTGGCAGCGGTGACGCCCGGTCAGTATCACATCATGGCGCACGCCACAGGCCTCAAAGCTGCCGTGGGTAAAGGTGCCCATCTCCACCGGATGGTCGATAAGCTCATCATAGTTGGCGGCGCTGAAACGGCCGAACTGCCACTCTTCACCCTCGATTCGACTCAGGGTTGTTGCCAGCTGCCAGTTGGCTTCCTCCTCCGGGGGCAGAATTTCCAGCTCCAGCGGCTCAAGCTCTTTGCCGGCCACCGCCAAAAAGACGCTGCTGCCGTTGAAAAAGCCGTGGGTCTGATCCAGGTGGGCGCTGCGCACCGACATATCCCAGGCATAAACCGAGTAGCGCAATTGCAGCGATTCGGCATTGGAATCTATCAGCCAGCGCTGCTTGTCAAGCTGAGTAATGCTGAGCGGACGCTCCAGCTCATCAAAGGCTTTAATATCTATGATATTGCGACAAAAATCGCGAACCATGTAGCTGCCCGGGATCCAGGATGGCAACCAAAGTTCCTGTTTCGGAGCCGGTGCCTGAATGGTGATTTTGACCTCGAACAGGTGAGCGTGGGGATCTATGGGGCAAATCTGATAACTGATCATCTGATATCCGTATGAATCGTTGGCGAGTGCCGGGAGCCAAATTGAGTGCTATCCGGCTGAGCATGGCGACAATGCTGCCAAAAAAGCCAGGCCGCGGCAATTACTTGCCGAGTTTTAAAAGGCTTGGGGGGCAAATCACCGCGGCCGATTACATCTCCGGGCCGAATGGTATTATACTGCCAAGAACACAGAGGTTTGGCCCTTGGGCCGAGCCTGAACCGACACACCGGAGAGTGGCAAAATGGCCGAAGAAACCATATTCAGCAAAATTATCCGCCGTGAAATTCCCACGGACATTCTGTATCAGGACGAACTGGTAACCGCCTTTCGGGATATCAATCCCAAGGCGCCCACCCATGTACTGATAGTGCCCAATCATCTGATCCCCACAGTCAATGACGCCAAGGCCTCGGATGAGCAGGCCATAGGCCGTATGGTGACTGTGGCTGCCAAGCTGGCCGCCGAGGCCGGGATCGCCGAGGACGGTTATCGTTTAATCATTAACTGTAATGAACATGGCGGCCAGGAAGTGTTCCACATCCACATGCATCTGCTTGGCGGTAAAGCCTTGGGGCCTATGGTGAGTTCAGCGTCATGAAAGTGAATCCGGAGTTTTTCCCGCTGACGACCCTGGCTACCCGTTTCGTCAACCAGTTGGCCCAGTGCCGCCGTCTCGGGCTCAAGGTGCATGAGGCCAGTGAGCACCATGTACTGATAGAATTGCCTTACAGCACCGAGCTGGTGGGTTACCCTGAAACCGGGGTTATTCATGGTGGGGTTATCACCACTTTGATGGATACTGCCAGTGGTTGCGCCGTGGTTTGTGCTATCAAGGACAAATATGGTTCGCTGGAGATCTCGCCAACTCTGGATCTGCGGGTCGACTATATGAAGCCCGCCGAGCCCCACAAGCCGGTGTATGGTTTTGCCGAGTGTTATAAGTTGTCATCCAGCGTCGCGTTCACCCGGGCCATCGCCTATCAGGACAGCATAGACGACCCCATCGCCCATGCGGTTGGCTCCTTTATGCGGATAAGCCCTGAAATGATAGGGGATACTTTCCGCAAGGCACTGATGGGTGAGGAGACGAAATGACAGATCCCAAGGCATCCATGGATGTAAAAAGCATAGTTGCTAAAGTGACAGAAACCAATGATTTCAGTCACTTGCTTGAGCATGTTCCCTATGCTCGCTTTATCGGCATGCAGGTGGACAGGTTTGGCGATGAACTGGTGTTTCGTCTGCCGGCCAAAGATGACAACATAGGTAACCCGGTACTGCCGGCCATTCACGGTGGCGTGATAGCCGGGTTTATGGAGATGTCGGCCATCATCCAGCTTATGGTGTTTATGCAAACCAGTAAGGTGCCCAAGGTGGTTGATTTTTCCATCGACTACTTACGCGCCGGTTATCATAAGGACAGCTTCGCCGAGTGCCGAATAACCCGTCAGGGGCGGCGAGTGGCCAATGTCAATATCGACTGCTGGCAAACCAACCGCAAACAGTTGATTGCAACGGCCAGGGCGCACTTTTTGATTGATTGAGAATAAGGGATTGGCAGATGAAAAAAGTCTTGGTAATAGCAGCAACCGTGCTGGCTCTGGCAGGCTGCGCCAACCATACGGCCGGGGTGTATGCCAGCTCGACCGGTGAAAGCCGCGCAGACAACAGCAGCTTTGCCCGCTCTGTGAGTGTGGGTGATCTTATGGCCAGAGGCGAGGGCGGCTTGCTCAGAGGCACAGCCACCATCAGCAGCAAGGTCGCTACCGATATGCGCATTCAGTACAAGTTCACCTGGTATGATGCCAGCGGCTATACCCTGGATGATGAAGGTGTGTCCTGGAAGTCGGTTAAGCTGCATGGTAAACAGCAGTTGCAGGTGAGCGCCGTGGCGCCGAATCCGACCGCCAGCCGTTTTGAGATCTATGTGCGCGAGGCCTTTTCAAACTAAAAGTTGAAACCTCGGCACCACTGCCGCCCGAGCCATTATTCCCGTTGAATGCTCAACACTCGGGAGTATTGGGGTGGGCGGTTTTTTTATGCCCTCGGGTACAATTTGGCAACCTGGCTCACTTTTGTTGGTAACTCGTGTATACTGGCCCGCGCCAAGGGGTGTTTACCGCATTGCGGTTGACTGAGATGTCGTATGACGAACCCTTAGAACCTGATCCGGCTAGTACCGGCGTAGGAATGGGCCACAATTCGTGCACTTTCAACTCGCTTTCTTATTGCCGGATCTCAAACTGTGAATATTTGAGGTCCTATGTCCAAGTTTACCGTACCTACTCTGCTTGCCAGCACCATTCAGATGCTGCTGTGGGCACCCGTTCATGCCGCCGATAATCCCGGCGTTGAAAAGCAAGATGAGCAACAAGCCATGGAAGTAATAGTCGTCAGCGGCGACTTTCGTGGCCTGACGCTGGAGAAGATGCCCTCCAGTGTGACTGTTATCGATGAGCAGCGCATTGAAGATCAAGGCGCCGAGCATTTCGAAGACATGCTGGGTAACGTGGCCAATTTCAACTGGTCAGGTGCCAGCTCCCGGCCAAGATACTTCCAGATCCGCGGGGTAGGTGAGCAGGAGCAATACCAGGGAGCGCCCAACTCCTCTGTGGGCTTTATTATCGATGATATCGATCTCTCCGGGCTGGGCAGCGTTTCCAGCCTGTACGACCTGCAGCAGTTTGAAGTGCTGCGCGGCCCTCAGGGCACCCGCTATGGCGCCAATGCCCTGGCCGGTCTTATCTATCTCAAGAGCAATGATCCCACAGACGTATTCGAGCACGGCGCCGAAGTCTCGCTCGGTAATGATAATCTGCAAACCTTCAGCGGCTTCAGTTCCGGCCCAGTGACTGATTCCGGCAAGCTGCTCTATCGTGTGGCGCTGCAGCAACACAAGCAGAACGGTTATCGCGACAACCTGTATTTGGGCCGTGACGATACCAATGAGCGTGATGAATTCAGCGGCCGTATCAAGCTGCGCTGGTACGCCACCGACAAGTTGCAGGCGGACTTCACTCTACTGCACGCCGATTTTGACAATGGTTATGATGCCTGGACCCTGGACAATAACGGCTTCGATACCATTACCGATGCGCCGGGCGTCGACAAGCAGCGCACCACGGGATCCAGTCTCAAGCTGAGCTATACCGGCTTTGAGGCTTTTGAGCTGGTGTCCCTGTCAAGCTATGCCGCAACAGATCATCACCACGGTTACGACGGTGACTGGGCCAACCCGGATTACTGGGCCGGGAAAGAGTGCGGCGGCGCACCCTGTGAGTACGATTACACCTGGGATAAACGCGGCGAGCGGCGCACTCTGTCACAGGAGTTCAGATTCAGCTCCAACGAGGCCGGGCGGATTTTCGGCGGCAGCACAGACTGGCTGGCCGGGCTCTATTTTATCGATCTCGATGAGGACAATGATCTCTACTCTGAATACAACGGCGGGCCGGATGAAGTGCTGACTTCCCGCTACAGCGCCAGTAACTATGCGGTGTTTGCCCAGTTGGACTCAGATCTGGGAGCGGGTTACAGTCTGTCTATCGGTGCTCGTCTCGAGCGACGTGAGAGTGACTACAGCGACAGCAATGGTGATGCCTTTAGCCCATCGGAAAACATGTGGGGCGGCCATATCGCCCTGTCCAAGGCACTGGCTGAACACCATGAAGCCTATGTTCGGATAGCCAGGGGCTACAAGGCCGGTGGTTTCAATATGACGTTGCCCCAGGAGCTGGCCGACAAGAAAGAGTTCGATACCGAAATCCTCTACAACTATGAACTGGGGCTGAAATCCAGTTGGGCCGATGGCTTGCTGGATACACGTCTGGCACTGTTCTTTATGGACAGGGAAGATCAGCAGGTAGCGGCCTCGCTGCAGGATCCTGTCGATCCCCAGCGCTTTATTCTGTTCACCGAAAACGCCGGCAGCTCCAATAACTATGGCGCCGAGCTGGAAGCCAACTGGTATCCCACAGATTCACTGCAGTTCTATACCAGCCTTGGGTATCTGCAGACAGAATACGGTGATTACCAATACTTGGATGAAGATAAGAATCCTGTGGATCTCAGCGGCCGGGAACTGGCCCACTCGCCGAGATGGACCTATAGTCTCGGCATGACCTGGCGCAATGACATGGGCTGGTTTGCCAACCTCAGCAGCAGTGGCAAGAGTGCGTTCTACTACTCAGACAGCAATGACTCCCGCTCTGAAGACTATCAAGTGGTCAACGCCAAGCTGGGCTATGAGGCCGACAAGTGGTCGGTTTACCTCTGGGGCCGCAACCTGTTCGATGAAAAATACGGCGTGCGCGGTTTCTACTTCGGCAATGAGCCGGATCAAAACTGGGCCGAGAAACAATATATCCGCTACGGGGATCCACGCCAGATTGGTGTGACCTTCAAGGTCAAATTTATCTGATGGCATAAGCCGTTGTCGGCCGGGGCGTGTTGCAGCGCCCCGGTTCATTACAGGAGATGTAAAATGAAGTTAACTGCCGAAATCAGCATGTATCCGCTCCACGATGAGTATCTGGAGCCTATTCAATGGTTTATCAAGCGCCTGGACAGTTATGCCAACATAGAGAGAACCACCAATGCCATGGCGACTCAGGTGTGCGGTGATTATGCCGAGGTGATGGCCATGCTGACCACTGAGATGCAGGCAGCGCACGAGAAATTTGGCAAGGCGGTGTTTGTCTGTAAATTTATCGGCGGTGAGCTGAACTTGGGCCACAGGGAATAACCCATGAGTGAATTCTGGCACTGGCTCGCCGAGGCCGGCTCTCAGGCCCAGGGCATGGGCGCCTGGGAAGCGGTAGCCGTGGTATTGGCCTTGGCCTATCTGCTGCTGGCCATGAAAGCCAATATCTGGTGTTGGGCGGCAGCCTTTGCCAGCACCGCCATCTACACTGTGCTGTTCTGGAAAGTCGCGCTGCTGATGGAGTCAGTGCTCAACGTCTATTACATGGCGATGGCGCTGTACGGATACTGGCTCTGGCGCCGGGGTGGGGAAAACCATCAAGGAGTGGCCGTGACCTCCTGGCCCTGGCAGCGGCACCTGGTACTGATTTTGTTGACTGGGTTGGTGTCTCTGTTTGTCGGTCATATGATGGCGACTTTCACTCAGGCAGCCTTTCCCTACCTGGATGCAGCAACCAGCTGTTTTGCTGTGATGACGACTTTTCTGGTGGCGCGCAAGGTGCTGGAAAACTGGCTCTATTGGGTGGTTATTGATCTGGTGTCCATCTATCTCTATTTAAGCAAGGGCTTGATGTTGACCTCACTCTTGTTTGTGCTCTACGTGGGGATGGCGGTAGCCGGATACTTTATCTGGCGCGCCAGAGCCCAGGAGTCCCGCGGTCGCGACTCCTCACAGCTTGAAAGCGGTGCGGCATGAAAGGCAAACCGCTGACAGCACTTGAAACCAGTCTGGGTGAAGGTTTGAGCTGCGAGCTCAACGCCGCCCTCAAGCGGCTACAGTTGTGGCCGCTTGAGGGGGCCAAGCCGCTCACCCTTGGGCTAAGCAACCAAAACTGGTTCTTGCAGGCCGGTAGCGAGTCATTGGTGCTGAGAGTCAATTCCCCGGGCTCAGACCGTATCTGCGACAGAAACAACGAACTGGCATGTTGGCGGGTTGCCGAGAAGGCGAACCTGGCACCAGGGCTGATTTGGGTCAGCGCTGACAAGGGGTTATATCTGAGCCGCTTTATCGAACAAGCGCCGCAAGCCAACTGGCAGCAGTTACTCGCATCCAAAGGCGCGACCGAGATCGCACGCGCGGCTCAGAAAGCCTATGCAAACTCAAAGAGCCTCTCTAGCCTGCCTGAGCGTAAACATGATTCTAAACATGAGCCTAAACATGAATTGGGCTCAGGCGCTGTATTGGGAGCCAAGCAAGGCAAATCCCCTCAGGCCTTACTGCTGGAGTTGCTGCTGGGGCTGAGAGCATTGCCGGCTCCCAAGCTCGAAATCAGTGTTGCCGAGCAGTGGCGCATCTATCTGGAGCGGCTCGATGATATGGCACTGAGCCGGGGGCAGCCTTCAAGCTGGCAACAGCGGCTTATGCAACTTCACTCGGCCCAAGTGTTATTCGAGCAGTGCAACGCTCGGCTGGAAGCCTGTCTGCTGAGGCCTCAGTATTGTCACAGGGATCTCAATCCTCATAATCTGCTGCTGGCCGAGGATGGACTCAAGTGCGTCGATTTTGAATATGCCTGCGCTTCCCACCCGCTGTTTGAGTTGGCCGGGGTGCTGTCATCCCATCTGCTGAGCGCCGAGGGGCAGCAGTGGCTCATCTATCACTATCTTGAGCAGCATCCGCATTTAACCGGCGATGCCCACCTGGCCGTGGCTGCCGCCATCGATGTCTACTGGCTGTTTGCCTGCTGCTGGGCCTTGCAGATGGCCTGGGACAATCAGCAGCAGTCTTATCTCGACTGGTTTGATGACTTCTGGCATCTTGTAAAGCATCAATGAGTCAGGCAGGGAAGAAGCTGTCGCCTGGCCTTAGCCAACTTAAAGTATTTAATGGATGAAACGCATTGTTATTGCCCTGGCGCTGCTTATTGCGCTCAGTGCCTGCTCCACCAAGGTCAGCTATTATTTCCTCGATTGGGCCATAGAGTGGCAGCTGGAAGATTATGTCACTCTCGACCGGCAACAGGAGCAGGCGTTTGACGCCATTCTCGACCCTTTTCTCGTCTGGCATCGCAGCCAGGAGTTACCCAGATACAGTGCCCAGCTAAAAACGCTGCAAACCGAGCTTGCCGATGGTACTTTAACGCCACAGAGTTGGCGCCATCATGTGGATATGGCAAGAGATCACTGGTTTCGGCTGTTTGCCCAGGTGTTTGACGATCTTTTGCCCCTTATCGCTTCTTTGAGTGACAAGCAGGTCGCGCAGGTGATTGCCAAACTGGAGGCCGATGAGCAGGAGCTGGTGGATGAATACAAGGACAAGAACCAGGAACAACTGATTAAAGATGCGGATGAACGGCTGGAGGAGCTGTTTGCCGATTGGCTGGGGCGTTTGAGTGAGCAGCAAAAGGCCCTGATCCATGAGCACAACAGCCGCCGACTGGCGACCCTGGATATGTGGCTCGAGTATCGTCACGAGTGGCTCCGGCAGTTCAAACAAGCATTGCTGCAACGCAGTGATTCTGACTTGTTGGCGCAGCGCTTGCGGCTGCTGATGACATCGCCCGATGAGCTCAAGTCTGATGTGCACAAGCAGAAATTGGCGCAAAACACGGAAAACTTCGGCATGCTGTTGTTGCAACTGCACCAGAGCCTGAGTGCGCGCCAGCAAAAGCACTTCAAGCGTAAGCTGGGCAACTTGATTGACGATCTGGATGAGCTGAGTCAGGCATAGCCTTGAGTTGGCACAGCCCTGAGCTTATGAGGCAGACATAACCCTGAGCTTATGTGGTCGTAAAGCGGGTCTTTGGTCTGTAGAACGGGCATTGGACCATTTGCCCGCGAACCACGCCTTGCATCCAGGCCCTTAAGTGGACGCAGAGCAGACATGGGGCTTGTTCGCACCTTTCTAAACTAAAGACTGAAATAAAATCGCTTATTGCCGGGTCAACTGCAGCATGACAGGAATACTCCCCGAATAAGGAGGTTTTCATGCAAGCCATCATTCAAACCTATGCGGCATTTTTGAAATCACTGCGCCACTTCGATGCCCTGGCACCTTTGGCATTGCGGCTCTATCTGGCGCCGGTGCTGGTGCAGGCCGGTTACAATAAACTCAGCCACTTCAGCGACACAGCGGCCTGGTTCGGTAATCCGGACTGGGGGCTGGGCTTGCCCATGCCTGAAGTGATGGTGGCGCTGGCGGCCGGGACCGAATTTTTTGGTGGCTTGTTGCTTCTGCTCGGGTTGGCCACTCGGCTGGTAGCTATCCCCATGAGTATTACCATGTTGGTGGCGGCCTTCAGTGTGCACTGGTCCAACGGCTGGCTGGCGATTGCCGACCCCTCATCCTGGCTCGCAAACGACAGGGTGATGGCTTCGGTGGAGAAGCTTGAGCGGGCCAAGGGGATACTGCAGGAGCACGGCAATTACGACTGGCTTACCAGTTCGGGTAACCTGGTGATCCTCAACAACGGCATTGAGTTTGCGGCCACCTATTTCATTATGCTGTTGGTATTGCTGTTTATGGGCGGCGGCCGTTACACCAGTGTGGACTATTTTATTGGCCGTAAATGGCTGCCCAAAACCGCTAACCTCGGCTGATTGTTGCTTAAAACAAGTCGTCCGGCTTTTTTGCCTCTGGCGATCCGGGGCGGATTTGGTATCCTGTGAAGTCATTGATATCTCAGCTGAGGATCGCGCATTGGACGCACTTACTCTTCTTCTTACCCGTCAATCATGTCCACGACTGCAGGCTCCGGCGCCGAATGAGGCGCAACTGAAAATTATCCTGGATGCTGCGGCCAGAGTACCGGATCACGGTGGCCTGGCGCCCTGGGAGTTTATTATTGCTACCGGCGAAGGGCTCAATCGCCTGGCGGATATTTTTGTGGCGGCCGCAACAGCAGATGGTGCCGACGAGGGCTTTATCAACAAGGCTGCCGGTATGCCGCTCAGGGCGCCTATGGTGATCACTGTGGTTGCCAAGACCAAAGATCATCCCAAGGTCCCTGAGTTGGAGCAGCAATTGGCAGCCGGCTGCGCCGTGATGGCGATGCAGCAGGCCGCATTTGCCCAGGGGCTGGGCGGAATATGGCGCACTGGTACCTTTGCCTTTGACTCTACGGTCAATACGGCGTTGGGGCTCGATGGCAGCGATCAGATAGTGGGCTTTCTCTATCTGGGCACTCCTGTGGTTGAAGCGCCGCTCAAAGCCACCAAAGAGGGCAGCGCCTTTGCCCGCTATCTCTGATAGCTGCCGAACACTCAATGGCGGAAAACTTGCCATGGGCTAAGCTCATGGCATCAAGCTATTTTACTCAGTTGCCTACCGCAACCCCCACTTCCAGGCGCTCGAACCAGTCGAGAAACTCAGGTATCTGCTCGCCCCTGAATATCCGCCCGTGCTGCGGACATAAATAGTCCAGCTCCAGCTCTCTCACTCTGGCTATCCAGTCCTGCTTGGCGCGGTTGGAGGGCATCCATCTTTGATGGAAAAAGCGCATCTTCTCGGTGTGACGGCCAAAGTCATCGACAAATAGCCCGGCATTCGTGTCTTCCAGTGCCGCACCTATATCGCCCGACATTAGCACTTTGCCGACAGGGTCGTAGACATGAAAATTGCCGGAAGCGTGCAGATAATGGGCCGGGATAAACTGCACCTCTACGCCATCGAGCGTCAGCTTGCCGCCTTGATCTTTAATGGCCTGGTATTGGATATGCTCCATCCCGAAATGGCGGATGAAACCTTCCCAAATCCAGGGCGCGTGCAGCTGGGCCCGCTCCAGAGTCTGATCCCACAGCCCCAGGGAGGAGATGATATCGGGATCCTGATGGGATGCGAATAGATGGGTGAGCTGCTCTATGGGAATGTGGCAAACCACATTGGCCAGCATGGGGGCAAATAGCTCTATGCCACCTGGGTCCATCAGCAGAGCCTGCTCGGCAGTGACCAACATATATTGATTGGTGTCTATGATGCCGTCGGGTTTGTCCGGATCCCGGCCAAAATAGATCCATTTGTGGCTATGGGTTTCCAACAAGAGTTGGCTCTTCATCCCTGTACTCCCTTATTGTTCAAGTAATTGAATCGCCTTATCTACCTGAGTGCGGATCGCCCCGGCAGCAGCATCGACCCGGTTGGCAACATGGTTGAAAGTGGCCTGGTCGGCGGGCTTTATCCGGCAGGCTTCGATGCGGCACAGCGAGGCCAGCACTTTAGCGGTTTTCAGCTGCTGGCAGAGCTCTTCCAGTTGCAATTCAATATCCAGGCTCAGGCGTTTGCACTGCTGCTCAAGGGCCGTAAAGTGTTGGCTGTTCTTCTCCAGCGCCGGCATGATGCTGTCGCCATAACGGGCTTTACGGGCTTTCTCCCTGGCGCGGGCAAATTGCAGCATCGCCTTGCGGACTCGGGCCTGCTCGCTGGTTAGGCGGCTGATGGTCTGTGCCAGATGATTGATTCTTGCGGCTGAGTGGGTGGTGAAATGCGCCAGTTCGTCGATGGAGTGGGTCAGCGCCTTAAAGCCCAGCGCCATGCTGCCGGCACGAATCGATGCCGCCTGGGCATTGCTGGCGATGATATTAATCTCTTTGCAATGGCCCTGAGTCTTTTCCAGTTCGGCGGCTATGATGGCGGCACGAACATAGAACTGACGCGTTGGTTGACGTTCTGATCCCATAATTCACTGTTTTACAGTCATAATCCTGTTTGAGAGTATAGAAGATAATTAACTTCCCCACAGGCGCGAGCCGATTTTTCCCATCAATGGATTCAAGCTACAACTCAAGCGCTTGAATTTGCACCCTGTTTAGCTTGAAGAGCCTCTTTGAGAATAGATGGTTAGTGTTGTAACTATATGAATTGAAAGTTTTATTTTGATTGTCAGCCCAAATCGAATGCTCTAGTATCCGCTGCTATCAGAATCGGCCCCCGCTTTATTCAAGTGGGGGCTTTTTAGGTTGTGGCTTTGTCAATAAGCAGGCAATAACAGCCGCAGCATTTCAGAGAGGATACCCATTTGGTTTCGCTGTTAAACGATGAACTATTGGACAGGATTGCCGATGCACTTACGGACAAGGGATACATAGTGCTTGAGGATGTGCTGCCGGAGACGTTGAGTAGCGCATTGCTGGATAAGGTTAACCACTCGCCGGTAGAGAGTTTTCGCTGGGCTGAAATCGGCCGTGGCAATGAGCGTGTTCGCGAACAGGAGATACGTTCAGACAGGATCCGCTGGTTGAATGAAGCACAACAACCGGATGCCGACTATTTGGAATACATGGCGTGCTTGCGTCATGGGCTTAACCGGCGCCTGTTTATGGGGCTATTCGATTATGAAAGCCATTACGCCTTTTATCGCCCTGGTACTTTTTACCGTAAACACCTGGATGCGCTGCGGGGCAGTCGCAACCGGATCTTGACCACGGTATTTTTCCTTAACCCCGACTGGCAACAGGGTGATGGTGGCGAGCTGATGCTCTATGAAGAGGACGACGCTCTGCTTGAGCAGATCCCGCCGAGAATGGGCACTCTGGTGATCTTCCTGAGCGAGCGTTTCCCCCATGAAGTACTGCCAACCCATAAAGATCGCGCCAGCATAGCCGGTTGGTTCCGGGTTGCCGGTAGTTATGAATTGTTGTAACTGCCACGATATTCGGCCGGGGTTAACCCGGCCAACGTTTTACTATTCTGAGCGGTTATATTGTTGGGGTTAATTCTGATGTATCAAACGGAATTGCTTGACATAAATTATGATGGCCGTTCATAAGGCCAGCGATAAACTTTTCCACAATACTAACATCAAAAAATACCGTATTTGACTCTTTCACCCTAAAAACTAAACGTTTATGTAATGGAATAAGCTCGAGTTTTTCCGGGCATATAGCTAGACGAGAAACAATAGGTGGTCGGTGGGGCTTTGGATTTTGAATAATTCTACTACGCTCAGTATCTATAACGTCAATGACATTCTTTATTGATACTATGTACCTTTCTGTAAGAAGTTCATTTTCAATGAGCAAACTTGCTGGATATATCTCCACACCATAAGGGTCAAATGACATTATTAGTTTAGCAACTTCTTTGGATACGAGCTTATCACCTTTTTCAACGATATCAGGAATCTCAGTACTATCTGATATCTCTGGATCCTCCCAAGTTATGGGTGAACGAGAAGAGCAAGGTATATATTCATTGGTGGCATAAAAGTAATTTCTCTCATCAACCTCTTTAAACATACAATCAGACTCGTCGAAGTCCTCGGATAGGGTCCCTAAATTAAAACATTTCTTACTCATCATTCTGCCTTCGACTGCAATTATTCAACTGTCATGACTCTATTACCGTCTCTCTCATAGTGATTCAAGGGAAGCACGAATTCAACTTGGAAGTGCGACTCCGTCTATGTGATCAGAAGGTTCTTCAGGAGCACCACCTCAGGTTGCCTCAATTCAATCTATATAGGTAGCAGATGCGTGCTGCTCAACGGTTGATGCCTCAGTCCGTTCAACCATGCGCGTTGCACTTATTGACTGCAGCCCTGGCTGATATTCAGCGGGCCAAAAGGCCGGGTTTTCCCGTCAGATTGACAGAGTTCAGCTGGCTTGCTGCAGAAACCGTTTGTTAACATTTTCTCTGGTTTAATGATTTATTCATGTTAGTCTGGTAATCAAACAAGTGTTAAATCATCATCTTGCATTATTAGGGAGGCAAATCATGGGACTGGAAGCATGCTTGACCGGAGAACATGTGATCCTCGAACCTTTGAGTCAGGATCATCTGCCGGCGTTGTCGCTGGCGGTCGCCGATGGTGAGTTGTGGCGCTTGTGGTACACCAGCGTGCCGCATCCGGATGAGATGAAGGAGTATATCCAGCAGGCTTTGGATAGTGAGCAGCGCGGTGAAGCCTTGGCCTTTGCGGTACGTAGCCGAAGCAGCGGTGCAATTGTCGGTTGTACCCGCATTTGCAACTGGGATCAGGCCAACCGCCGGCTGGAGATAGGGTATACCTGGTATGCCAAGAGCGTGCAGCGCAGCGCCATCAATACCGAAACCAAGCTGTTGTTGCTGGAGTACGCCTTCGAGACCCTGGATGTGATGGCGGTGGAGTTCAGAACCCATTTTCACAACCAGGCTTCGCGGGAAGCCATCACCCGTCTGGGAGCCAAGCAAGATGGCATCTTACGCAATCACAGACTGCTCAAGGACGGCAGTGTCAGGGATACAGTGGTTTACTCCATCATTGACAGCGAATGGCCCGAGGTGAAACAAGGCCTCAAGGACAGGCTGGCATTTTACAGTGATCAGTACAATGCCGAACTCGCACAGTGAGTGAGCGCCACTTAGGACAATAGAATTGAAGGGAAATCATTCATGCTAAAGCAAGTTATTCGGGCACAGTCACAGGATGCCGAGATTATCTCACCGCTGTTTGATGAGTATCGCCGGTTTTATGGATATCCCAGCGAGCCCGAACTGGCGTTAAGCTTTATCAGCCAAAGGCTTAAGCGGGATGAATCCGTGATCTTTTATCTGCCGGATGAGCAAAACCAAGCCTTGGGGTTTGTGCAGCTCTATCCCGGCTTTTCTTCGCTGCAGGCGGCGCCGCTGCTTATCCTCAATGATATTTATGTCACTCAGCATGCCAGGTGTGTCGGCATAGGTCGTGCGCTGCTCGATGCCACGCTGAATTACGCCAAAGCACAGGGCATTGATGAATTGATCCTCGAAACCCAGCGTAATAATGTCAGGGCTCAAGCGCTCTATGAGTCCATTGGTTTTGTCCGGGACAATGAATTTTTCCACTACAGTCTGACCCTAAAACCTTGAAATTCATCAGGCACTAAAGTAGCTTGCCTTCATTGATATCAAGAGGATCACCAAGATGCCCCATAAAACTGCTTTGTCTGTCTTTGCCGCCATCGGCTTGTTTTCCAGTGCCACAGCACTCGCCGGTTCTGCCGAGGAGGCCTTTAGCGCCGAGTTGCAGCAATGCGCCGCCTATTATCAGATAAGTTCTGAAGCCATAGCAGCAATGAATGCACCGCAGATGGCCGCCGTTGGAGATAGACTGAAACAATCTGCCAAGGATGCCGAGGCTTTGGCCGCCCAGTACAGTTCGGCACAGGATGCCGAGAAGGGCGTGGCTGCGGCCCGTGCCGAAATGCTGGAAACCATGGGTAACAGCAAGAGTTTGGGTGGTTTGATGAGCCAATACAAAGACAGCTGCAAAACCATCTTGGCCGAGCCGCAAAAGCGCCTTGACTACTGGATAATGGCCAACATGTGATGCAATAAAATGCAGCCGCAGCCTGTCTCTTTGTCCATGGGAGGGAGGCACTATGCTTTTGAGTCTGTTATTGGCTGCTTGTATCATCTTGTTCGCGCTGGTGATTGAGTTCTGGCCCAGGATCCGTTCCAAAGCCCGCGAACGCCGGCAAGGGGCAGCTTGGACGCAGGAAAACCATGGCCGCGCCAACAGGCGTGAACAGCAAGACTGCTTTGCGGATCTCAGTTTTGCGCCCTTCTTGCTTACTGCTGCTCTGGCCTTGATAGCCTGCGCGTTTGAGCTGATGCCGGCAACTTATGTGTTTGGTTTAATACTCTTTATTGTTCTCAACCTACTTCTCTTGATGGTCTGGCATCTCTATGCCAGACTGCTTGGCGGGCAAAAAAGTGGCCAGAGCCTGTTGCCGCCGCTGCTTTACGGCCTCGCGGCCCTGTTTGCCTGGATAGGGGCTATGCCATAAGTCAGCCCATAAGTCAGGCCCTAAGCCCGATTCCAAGGCAAGAATTCATGAGCCCGGCCCGAATTACACCAAGAGGCGTTGCATCGGCCTCAAGCTGTTTGAGGCATCACAGCATTGGTTCTCGGGCGCTGAAATGTCAGCTTACAATTAGCTTGCGGCCCGGCGTTGGAATTTGGCATTAAATAGGGAACTTGCGCCTTTATCCAAGGTTCAAAGCTGCAGACAATAACAAGGAGTGGTTGAGCGCCGGTCGCAATACCCACCAAGAGCAATGATAAAGCTTCAACAACTTTGCAAAACCTATCAGATGGGCGACGCTTGTGTGCGTGCGCTTGATGAAGTCAGTTTCGACATTCAAGCCAATGAATTTGTGGCCATCATGGGGCCATCGGGTTCAGGCAAGTCGACGCTGATGAATATCATAGGCTGCCTGGATAAACCCAGCAGCGGCAGTTACCTGCTCAATGGCGAAGAGGTGGGACAACTGGATGATGATGCCTTGTCTGCGGTGCGTAACCGCCAGATAGGTTTCGTGTTCCAGAGTTTTCACCTCTTGCCGAGACTCACGGCGCTGCAAAATGTAATGCTGCCGCTGAGATACAGTCCAGAAGGGCAGGGCGATGAAACCCACGCTATAGAGTTACTGAGGCGTGTCGGGCTGGGAGAGCGACTGGATCACAGGCCCAACCAACTCTCGGGCGGTCAGCGTCAGCGGGTGGCGATAGCCCGCTCCCTGGTCAATCGCCCGGCCATTTTGCTGGCCGATGAGCCCACAGGGGCGCTGGACAGCAAGACTTCACTTGAGATCATGGCGCTGTTTACCGAGCTGCATGCCGCAGGGCAAACCATTATTCTGGTGACCCACGAAGAGGAAGTGGCCGCTTACGCCCAGCGGGTTATCCGCATGCGAGATGGTTGCCTGCAGAGTGACAGGAGGGCTAATGCGGCCTGATTCTCTTTTACTTTTGAGCCTGGCGGTCTCGGGCCTGACTTTTTCAAGCTTGGCTGTTTCAGAAATTGCTATACCGGCAACGGCTGCTGCCAGCTCGCCCTCTTCTTCATTCGGGGCGACAAGGGGCAAGGTGACGGACGCCAAGTCGCAGCCCGCAGCGCAGCTGCTACTGACAGGTAAAGTCAGTTCCGCCAAGTCGCAGACTTTCAGCGTCCCCAAGGCCGGAGATGCCTGGCGCTATCAAATTCAGTGGATGTTACCCGAGGGCTCTTTGGTGTCCCCCGGGCAAGTGGTGGTGGTGTTTGACAAGAGTCAGGTAGCCAATCAGATAGAACAGTTGGAAGCCAGCATGCTCAGGGTATCGGCGCAGGAGCAGAGCCAGTCCATAGAGCTCAAGTCCAAGGTATTGCAAGCCAGATTTGAGCTGAAAAAGCAGTTACTGGAGCAGGAAAAGGCGCAACTGGTAGCGGCCGTGCCGGCGGATTTTATTGCTGCCAAGGAGTACGCCGACAATCAGTTCAAGCTGTTGCAGATAAACGCCGAGGTGACCAAGGCCAAGCAAGCACTGGCCGAAGCTCTGGATACCGAGAAGGCGACTCTGGCACAGCTGAAGATTGACAAGGAAAAGGCGGCGCTCGAGCTGGCCCAGGCCTTCAAGGACTTGGACAGCCTGGAGCTGAAAGCCGAAATCGCCGGCCCCTTGCTGCTTGGACGGGACCCTTGGAGCAACAAAAAATTCGAGGTGGGGGATACGGTGCAAGTGGGGCGACAAATTGCCACTGTGCCAGCCATGGAAGATCTGGAGGTGATCGCCTGGGTCAATGAGGTGGACGTGGATCGCCTGAAACCCGGGCAAGCCGTCACCATGAGTTTGGATGCGGAAATTGAGCGCGCCTTTCCCGGACAAATAGCCAGTATCGGTCGCCAGGCCATCAATTTACCTGCCTGGGGCCGCAGTAACTGGTTCGAAGTCGGGATCCGTTTCAAGGCGCCTGAGGATATCGCCATGATCCCCGGCATGAGTGTGCTGGTGGAAACCGGAGGCAAACATGAAGCGTTTTAGTTTGGCCTGGTTGGCACTGCTTGCGCTGAGCGCCTGCAGTGATGGGGTGAGCACTCAGGTGCTGCAGGGGCCCTTGAGTCAAAAAATAGAAGTCACCGGCGAGCTGGTGGCGGCCGATACCGTGTCTTTAATGCCGCCTGTGATGCGGCGCATCTGGCAATACCAGGTCAAGCAACTGGCGCCCGAAGGCAGCGAGGTGGAAAGCGGCGAGATAGTGGCTCAGTTGGATACCTCGGAACTGACCCAAAGGTTGTCGGTCAAATCGGCCGAGCTTGAGGCAACGGTGCAGGACTTGCAGACCTCCAAGCTGCGTAATGCCAAGAAGATGGAAGAGCTCAAGTTGCAACTGGCGGAGGCCAAAATGGAGTTGGACAAGGCCGAGCGTAAGTTTGCCCTCTCTGATGACACAGTTGCGGCGCTGGATAAAGAAAAGTACCAACGTGACGCGGTGATTGCCCGTGACAAGGTGGCTCTGGTGCAGCAGCAACTGGTACTTGAGGCCGAGAGCGCCCGGCAACGGGAAGCCATGCTCGACGGAGACAGGCAGAAGTTCGCTGCCGAAGTGGCGGCGCTGAAAAAGGGGATCGCCTCGATGACATTGGTGGCGCCCCGTGCCGGTATGGTGGTTTATGGCAACGATCCTCAGGGCAACAAGCTCAAGGAGGGCCAATCTGTGTTTGCCGGTGATGTGGTGTTGTCTATCCCGGATCTCGACAGCATGCAGGTCAATATGGCGATCCCTGAAGTAGAAGCCCGCAGAGTTAAACTGGGCCAGCAACTCAAGATCCGTCTGGATGCCAATCCTGATAAAGTATTTACAGGAAAAATCAAAGAGTTGGGCGCGGTTTTTCGTAACAAAAGCCAGGAGGTTCCTCTGGTGGTGTTCGATGCGGTTGCCAGCATAGACGAGCCGGATACCGAGCTGATGCGTCCGGGAATGACCGCCAAGATCAGCATAGAAATTGCCGATGACAGCCAGCGTACTCTGGTGGCTCAGGATGCGGTGCATTACGAGGCCGGTCATCCTTATGTGCTGCTGGACGGGCTCTTGGGGGCTCGCAAACAGTCGGTGCGGGTTGGTGCCATGGGTGGCGATCAGGTTGAAATACTCTCCGGTTTGCAGGTGGGCGATGAGGTATTGCTGCCATGAAGAATCATTCGCTAATCGCTTGTGCCTTGATAACGCAGGCCTTAATAGCTTTGGCCTTGAGTGGCTGCCAACCAAGCGGCAACGATGGTGTGCTCACCATGACAGTCAGCCGCGGCGAGTTTCAGGTCAATATCCCCGCCAGCGGTGAGCTGGAAGCGGCGCAGTCCACTCCCGTTGTGGTGCCCACGGGGTTACGTGGGCCTCAGTCCCTGGCCTGGATCCAGAACAACTTTACCCAGGTTAAGGCCGGGGATGTGGTGGCCAGGCTCGATGATACCCGTGAGTCGTTTCGCTTGCAGATGGAAGCCTTCGACTTTGAGCGCCTGGCTCAGGATGCACAGATCCAGACAGAGAAAGATCTCACCTTGAGCCAGAGTTTGACTCTGGGAAGCAAGGTTACAGGTAATGAGCGGGAGTTGGCCGAGCGCTTTTTCAGTGAAGATGAGCGGGTCTACACCAAAATCGACATCATAGATCAGATGCGCAACAAGGAATATCTGGATGCCAAGCTGGATTATTTTCAGTGGGGCGGCACTCAGCACCAGGCGCAGGCCGATGCCGAGCAGGCGCTTATCAAGCTGAAACAGAAAGGCCATCAGGCCAAGATGGACAGGTATCAGGGCAATCTATCACAGATGGAGATCATCGCGCCGCACGATGGGCTGTTTGTCTATCAGGCTGGCTGGGATGGCGCCTTTCCTGTGGTGGGTGACATGATCTGGTCCGGATTCCCCATAGGTATATTGCCGGATACTTCCGTGATGCAGGCAAGGGTCTATGTGCTTGAATCGGAAGCTGTGGGGCTCGCCATCGGCAAGCAGGCCACCGTGACTCTGGATGCCTATCCTGAGAGGCCTTTTAGCGGCACAGTGACCCAGGTCGATGCGCTGGCCAAGCCCAAAGACAGAGATAGCCCGGTAAACTATTTCCAGTTCACCATCAGCCTGGATCAAACTTTGCCGGCCATTATGCAGCCGGGAAGACAAGTGAACGCCAAGGTACAGGTGCTGGATCTCAATGATGTATTGACTGTACCCAATCAAGCCCTGTTTCAAAAAGATGGGCGCTACTGGGTGTTTCTCAAGCAGGGCGGCGGGTTTGTGCGCCGGGATGTGACTCCGGGGCACAGGTCCCTTAACCGCACCGAAATTACCGCCGGGCTAAATCCCGGTGATGTAATAGCCCTGACAACCCCACCCAAGAGGAGTCAGCTATGAGTCCGGTGATAGGGCTATGGCAAGGATTTGCCCAGGCGTTCGATGAGATGCGCCACCATAAGCTGCGTACCGCCTTGACGCTGCTGGGGATGATATTCGGTGTCGGCGCCGTTATAGCCATGCTCAGCGTCGGTGAGGGTGCCGAGCGTGAAGCCTTGAAGATGATTGAATCCATGGGGGTTCGCAATCTGGTGGTCAACAGTCGCAGCAATGACGGCGAGGCGCTGAAATCGATTCGTGAACACAGTGTCGGTCTGAGCCTGCGTGATATCGACAGTGCCAGAGACACCTTGCCTTTTATCCAGGATTGGGGCGCCGCCAAGGAAGTAAAGGCCTTCAGCCTGTTTTCTGCCGAGGGGCGCAGCGATGCCAGTGTGATGGGAGTGACTCCCAGCTATTTTGGGCTGACGTCGCTCAAGCTCAGTGAAGGGCAGATTTTTACCGAGCAGGATCAAGTTTACTTTCGCCAGGTCGCCGTGTTGGGGCCAGAGGCGGCCCGCAGCCTGTTTCCCAAGGGCGACGCCCTTGGCAAGAACATCAAGATTAACCATCAATGGTTTACCGTGGTGGGTATCTTGGCCGATGCCAATCGCGGTAAGTCCAAAATCCAGGGCGTCAAGCTTGGGGGCGAGCGCAATCAGGTGTTTATTCCACTGTCGAGCGCCCTGAAAAAGATGCAGTTCAAGGCGCTTGAAGATGAGCTGGACATGATTAAGCTGTCGCTCAGGGAAGAGGTTGAGCCTTCGCTGGCGGCCAAGAGCCTGAATCATCTGTTGCAGCGCCGTCATGGCGGTGAGAAGGACTATGACATAGTGGTGCCGGCCGACCTTCTGGCCCAACATCAGAAGACCCAACAGATCTTCAATATCGTCATGGCCTGTGTCGCCGGGATCTCGCTTCTGGTGGGCGGAATTGGCATTATGAACATTATGCTGGCCACCATTTTGGAGCGCACCGCCGAGATAGGTTTGCTGCGGGCGCTGGGGGCCAGGCGCAAGGATATTGCCCGGCAGTTTTTGATTGAAAGTATCGCCATTTCGGCTACCGGCGGTCTGTTTGGCATAGTTGTGGGACTGGGACTGGCGCTGCTTATATCAACTGCGGCCGGTTGGCCTGTGGCTTGGTCTCCCTTTGCGATACTGCTGGCGCTCGGGGTTTGTATGAGTATCGGTGTCGGCTTCGGCCTCTATCCGGCGCAGAAGGCGGCCAAACTGGATCCCATTATTGCCTTGCAACGGGACTGACAGAGGGTTCTTTCGCCTCTGTCAGCGGCTTTGGCGCCATGGACGGTGCTCGCAAGGGCAGGCTGAACTGACGCGACAGCTTTTGCAGCACGCCTTCGGCTCGTAACGCTTCCAGAGTGGCTATCAGTTCGGTCTCTTTGATGGCGGCATCGCCCGCGAGCAGAATATGGTGGTCATAATGCTGCACCCGGAGGCCGGATATCATCAATTGCCGGCGCGTATTGGGATACTTGGCCAGGTAGCGCTCCAGCATGGAACGGGTCAGGGGGGCGATATCTGCCCGTCCTTTGAGGATCCCCTGCAATACCTCATGATTACTGCTGACATAACGCACTCTTTTAGGTGGGCCTCCGAGCTCCTGCCAGAGTCCGGGGTAATGATAACCTTCCACCAGTAACATCTGCTTATTGTTCAATTGGTTAAAAAACTGCTCGTCGCGATTTTTCTCTGCCTTGGCGATATAGATCTCACTGTCTTCAAATGGCAGTGGGATGAAGTGTGGCTGTGGGTTGAGTTTGCTCCAGCCCCACTGTGGGTTTTCAAACAACATCATCTGGAAACGGCCACGACTGAAGGCGGCGTATCTGTTGTGTATGCTGGTGGGAACAAACAGAAATCGATATTCGGGGTGTCTGGCGGCAATCGCATCGAGCAGCATGATACTCAAGCCCGAGGGCGGATGCTGATTGTGCAGCCGGATATAGGGCGGAAAATCATAACCGCCCACCAGGATAAGGGGCCTTGAGTCCCGAGACTTGGGCGTCTCAGTGGCGGCCTGCACTTGCGTGGGCAGCAACAGACAAGCCTGAAAGAGGCAAGCCAACAGCCACTGCCAAACAGGGGCTTTTCTTGATATCTTCCCGGCATGGAAACGTCCGACACACAAACCCTACCTCCAACTCTGCTGATCTGTTTGATCTTGTGATTAAATATAGGAACTTAATTCATTCAAGGAAAGCGGGCAGGTCATTTCATGGATGCTTTGCAACAACACAGAGCCCAGGCCAAGCAGCAACTTTATCTATGGCATTCGCAGCATCTTGTCTCGGGGGCTGCGTGGCGCAAAGCCTTGGGATTACTGCCATCACCTGGGGCCAAGCAGAGCCTGAGCTTTTTCAACCCTCTGCTGCTGGGGAGTGCTGCGCTCTGTTTTGCTTCGGCGCTTATCTGCTTTTTTGCCTACAACTGGGCCGCTTTACCGCGCATGGGCAAGTTGGCGTTATTGGAAACCGGCTTGCTGGGCTGTTTGTTGCTGGCCTTTGCGTTGAGCCGATGGCTAAAGCCA
This sequence comes from Shewanella sp. K8, assembly GCF_028823715.1. NCBI lineage: Bacteria > Pseudomonadati > Pseudomonadota > Gammaproteobacteria > Alteromonadales > Shewanellaceae > Shewanella > Shewanella sp. K8. The sequence continues at coordinate 130,328 of NZ_JAPEHY010000007.1, read as the reverse complement.
CCCCTTGCCGACAAGGCACTAGGCGCTTTGCCCTGGCTCCTGTTTGTGGCCTGTGTGTTCATCGGCGTCTTGCTGGCCTTTATCGGCCAGAGCTATCAGCAAGGGGCTGACAACTGGCAGTTGTTTGCCGTGTGGGCACTGCTTATTCTGCCCTGGGTGGTGTGTTTGAAACTGGAAGCCGGTTATCTGCTGCTTATCTTGCTGTTGAACCTGGCCCAGTGCTTGTTACTGCAGATAACCTCATTGCCGTTTGCAGACCTGTTTAGCTTCCTGGGGGATGACAGGCTCGCCATCCCTTGGTCACTGTTTGCGCTCAATTGGCTGCTGCATCAATGCCTGCTTCGTTTTGCGCTGACAGACAAGCACGGCATCCCCCTCAGCGAGGTAACAAGCGGGCTGCTGAGTTGGGGCTTTTTGTTGCTGGCGAGTTGTTGGACACTGTTCGACTCCTTGAGCAAAGAGCAGTTTATTGCTGTGGTTCTCTACGGGGTTGTTGCCGCAGCGCTTATACGAGGCTATCACACAAGGCGTAAACTCTACGGCATGGCGCTCGGGCTTTTCGGCACGGCAGCGCTGTTTGATCTCTGGTTGCTGCGCTTGCTGTCTGAAGTGTTTGACGGTGAGGCCGTGGTACTGCTGTTTGCCCTGATGACGCTTTGTGTGCTGCTCAGTGCCTCAGTTGTCGCCTTGCTGCTAAAGCGCTTGCAGGCTGACTATCTGGCCGCTGCACCAGAGCAACAGACCCAAAAACATAAAGATGCGACAGCCGACACAGAGCCCTGGGAGGATGAGCAAATCGTCCCTAATGCGGGCAGCCTTTTCTGGCAAAGGCTGCAGCAGGCGGGCATTGTCTCGGGGGATGTAGCACAAGAGACACCAGAGTTGCAAAGTCCCTGGTATCTCAAGGCAATGCTTATCCTGTTTGGCTGGTTAGCCGGGATCTGTTTGCTGGGTTTCATCGGCACCAGCCTGGCGTTATTGTTGGACGATATTCAGCCTGGGTTGTTGCTGAGCCTGGCGCTGGCAGCATCTGCAGTGGCCTTTGGTTTGAGCCGAGGTCAAAGTGGACTGTTTATCTCTCAGTTTGCCTTGAGCTTTGCCGTTGCCGCCTTGGTGCTCTATGGCATCGCCTTTGATGAGCTGCTGTTTGAAGTGGCCTCCTGGCGCTGGTGGTTGATGCTGGCTCTGGCGGCCTTGCTTCACTGGTATCTGCTGCCACCTTATTTGACCCGGTCCAGTTGCGCGCTGCTGGCATTATTGGCCTTGATTGCGCTGTTGCAGACTCTTTCATTATTACCCTTGGTGACGCCGGCACTGCTACTGGGCTTTGTGCTGCTATGGCGTCATGAGGCCGACTGGGGCAAGACGCCGCTTCGCTGGCGCTCCCTTGCCATGGCCATGACCTTGGCGCTGCTCTTTTGTCAGACGCCGCAATTGGTTTGGCTGGAAGGTGTCTGGGAGTTAAAGAGTTCCGGCATGAGCCTTGCTATGTTGCAGGGCGCGCAATGGTTACTTGAAGCTTTGCTGCTGTGGCAACTTTGGTGTCTTTTCGGCAGTCGAATGAACGCAATCCGGCATCAATTGGATGGGCGTTCGCAGGTGCTGTTGCTACTGGGACTGCTGTCGGCCTTGGTTTGGTTTTGGTGGATCCCCGGGCTTATCGCCGGCGCGTTGGTCGCGGTTTTCGGCTTTGTGCTGGCCGAGCGTTTGCTGCTCTGGCTCGGGGTCCTGGCTATGCCGGTTTACTGCGGTTATTACTATTACTCGTTGCAGCAAACCTTGTTGGAAAAATCCTTGCTGCTGATGCTGCTTGGCGTGAGTCTGCTACTGCTCTGGTTTGCGCTCAAGCCTTTGAGCGACAGGCCTGAGTGGCTGGCGGCGCAGAATGGAGGAGAGCAGTAATGAAACCCAAATTGACGCCAAAAATCATGGGGTTGTGCCTCATCTGGGGGCTGCTTTGTTTGCTGGTCATCAACATTTCCGTGTGGCAGAAAGAGCAGCTCTGGCAGCACGGGGAGCCCATCTTGCTTGAGCTGGCACCTGTGGATCCCCGCTCGCTGATGCAGGGGGATTATATGCAACTCGATTATGAGTTGGCCCGGCAACTGGCCAATGAGCTGCGTGCAAAAGGGCAGTTTCAGGACAATATGCAGGGCTGGCTCAGAGTGAGTCTCGACGAGCAGCAGCGTGCCGCTTTTGTGGCGCAGGAGAGTGACCCGGATGCTCCTTTGTTGCAGCAGCAAAGACGCTTGCCGTTTAAAGTCCGTCAGGGAGAAGTGCAATTGGCGAGCCAGGCTTTTTTCTTTGAAGAGGGCCAGGCCGAGCATTTCAGCCAGGGGCGTTATGGCGAGCTGAGATTGGGCGCTGACGGGGAGCTGATGTTAGTGGGCCTGCGTGACGGCCAACTTAAGCCGCTTTGAACCTAAGAGTGGTAAGGCCATGTTCTTAGAGCACTAGAGTTACTCAGGCACTTTCAATTTTGTCTCCAAGCTAACCCCTTGATAGGACTAATTAACTAACACTAAAGTTTGATAAATATTTTACATATTGCAACTTGATTGTAACCTGTGGCCTTTATAGTGGCTGCATCTCCGGATGTGGGGATGTGGAAATAACATTACTTATTGATAAATAAGAAAATCACTATAATCAGGATATATTTCAGGGGTCAATATGTTAACCAAGGCAAGTCTGCTTGCCCTGGCCGTGGGCAGTATTGCTGCCCAGGCTCAGGCGAGCGAGCAAGTGATCATTTCCGAATATGTTGAAGGCTCAGGCAATAACAAGGCCATCGAACTCTTTAACGCCGGCAGCCAAGCTGCCGATCTCAGCCAGTATCAGCTGGATATCTTCTTCAATGGCAGTAGCAGCGCAGGCAGCAGCATTGCCCTGAGCGGCATGCTGGCCGCCGGTGGCACTCATGTATTGGCCGACAATGATGCCGACGCTGCAATCCTGGCATTGGCGCAGCAAACCAGCAGCGCCAGTTTCTTCAACGGTGATGATGCCCTGGTGCTGAGCCGTAATGGTGAGGTGGTCGACAGCCTGGGCCAGGTTGGGGTGGATCCCGGCTCCGAGTGGGGCAGTGGTGATGTTTCCACTCAAAACAATACTATAAGGCGTAAGCTGGACAACTTGAGTGCGGATCTCGACCCCTTCGATGCGGTTGACCTCAGCGGTTGGGATGGTTTCGCCATCGATAATATCGACGACCTGGGGGCCTTTGGCGGTAATGCCGGCGAGCCGGGTGAACCGACAGATCCCGGTAATGGCGCCTTGGTTTGCGGCGATGCGGCTACACCCATTCATGCGTTGCAGGGTAGCGGTGAGGCCAGTCCATTGGCCGGTGAAACCCTGGAAGTGGAAGCAATAGTCACCAGCAACCAGGAAGCGGGTCTCAAGGGATTGTTCCTGCAGATGGCCGATGCCGAGGCGGATGCCGATCCTTTGACCTCGGAAGGGGTGTTCCTGTACACAGGCAATAGCGCCAGTGGTTATCAAGCCGGCGACCGAATTCGAGTGCGGGCTCAGGTCACTGAATATCAAGGCCTGACCGAACTGACCAATGTCAGTGCCAAGGCCTTGTGTGCCACATCACAGCCTCTGCCGAGTGCAGCCAGAGTGAGTCTGCCGGTCAATGACAGCAGTGCACTTGAAGCCTTCGAAGGCATGTTGGTCAGCTTTGAGCAGCATCTTACGGTAAACGAAGTCTACAACCTTGGCCGTTATGGTGAGGTGTTGTTGGGTTCAAGCCGTCACTTTATCGGTACTCAGGTGGCCAATCCCGGCGCCGATGCCTTGGCGGTCACGGCAGCCAATGCCCTGGATTCCATAGTGCTTGACGATGGCCTGACAGCACAAAACCCGGATCCTGTTATCTATCCGGCCCCGGGTCTGAGCGCCGCTAACCCGCTCAGAGTCGGTGATACTGTCACAAACCTCACCGCGGTGATGCATTACGGCTTTGGCATTTACCGTTTGATGCCGGTCGATACCGTCAACTTTGTTGCCGCCAATCCCAGAGCGTCCGAGCCTGAGTTGAATCGTCTCGATGCCTTGACAGTTGCCAGTTTCAACGTGCTCAACTATTTCAACGGCGATGGCCAGGGCGGTGGTTTCCCCACGTCCCGTGGCGCCGATACTCAAGAGGAGTTTGAGCGCCAACGAGCCAAGATAATCGCGGCGATGAAAACTATTAACGCCGATGTCTTCGGTTTGATGGAAATCGAGAACGATGGTTTCGGCAGTAACTCGGCAATTGCCGATCTGGCCCGCGGTCTCAACGACGCCATTGGCACTGACAGCTATCGCTATCTGGCGCCACAGGTTAATCGTATTGGCAACGATGAGATCAGCGTCGGTATTCTGTATCGTCAGGACAGAGTCACCCCGGAAGGGGTAGCTGCGATTCTGGACAGCAGCAATTCGGCGCTGGATGACAATGGTCAGGTGCTGTTCAACGATGGCAAGCACCGTCCCATGCTGACCCAGAAGTTTAGCGTCAACGACAGTGAGGATAGCTTTGTGGTGGCGGTCAACCACCTCAAGTCCAAGGGCAGTGATTGTAATGCGCTGGGCGATCCCGACATGAACGACGGCCAGGGTAACTGTAATCTGACCCGAACCCGCGCAGCCATGGCGATAGGCCAGTTCCTGCAGGCAGAATATCAGGATGACAAGGTGCTGGTGATAGGGGATCTCAACGCTTACGCCAAGGAAGATCCGCTGACAACCCTGGCCAATGCCGGTTACGCCGAACTGTTTGGCGAGCTTGGTAAGCCTTCCGCATACTCTTATGTGTTCTCCGGTGAGTCGGGACAGCTAGATCATGCTCTGGCCAATGAAGCCATGCTGGCCAATGTTCGTGATGTGACCGAGTGGCATATCAATACCGATGAACCCAGGGTGCTGGACTATAACACTGAGTTCAAGACGCCGGAGCAACTGCAAAGTTTCTACAGCAACGATGCCTTCCGTTCATCGGATCACGACCCTGTGATCATCGCCCTGGACTTTGCCGCGGCCAATCAGGCACCGGTTGCCGAGTTCTCAGTGCAGCAAAATGGTGCCGCGGTGGCGCTCTTTAGCACTTCGAGTGATAGCGACGGTGAGTTGGTGAGTCAGGAGTGGGATCTGGGTGACGGTACTCAAGCCTTTGGCGAGCAGGTGAGCCATGAATACCAGCAAAGCGGTGTCTACCTCATTACACTGACCGTGACTGATGACAAAGGTGCCCAGCACAGTGTCAGCCGTGAGGTGACCGTTGAGATAGCCCCTGAACCGACCGAGCCTGTGGCGGTTATCCGTCATCTGGATCTTTGGCTGCTGCAGGTGTTTATCTCCGAGAGCTATGATCCTGACGGTTATATCAAAAAGCAGCAGTGGCGCTTCAACGATGGGCGTAGATTCAACGGCCCGGTTGCCATGCGTATTGGCGGTCGTGCCAATGAAGTGACACTGACAGTGACCGACAATGATAAGCAAAAGGCCAGCACCAGCCTGAGCTTCTAATCAAAAATACCCGAAAAGGTAAAACGCCCCCAATAGCTAAGGCAATTGGGGGCGTTTCTTTTGTGCATTTAATCAAGAGCAGCGTTTAACAGCGTGATACTTGCTTGCACCTTGTTTAGAGCTCTATAACATCAAACTCAACCGCCGGATTAACGTCGGCATCATAGTCTATGCCTTCGATACCAAAGCCAAACAACTTGAGGAATTCGGCCTTGTACTCACGGTAGTCGGTCAGCTCACTGAGGTTTTCTGTGGTGATTTGTGGCCAGAGATCGCGGCAATGCTGCTGGATATCTTCTCTCAGTTCCCAATCATCCAGGCGCAGGCGGTTGGCATCGTCTACTTCTGGCTTGCTGCCATCGGCCTTGTATAGGCGCTCGCTGAACATACGGTAAATCTGTTCCATGCAGCCTTCATGCAGGCCTTCTTCGCGCATCTTCTTGAAGACCATGGCGATATACAGTGGCATTACCGGAATAGCCGAACTGGCCTGAGTGATCACACTCTTGAGCACAGCGACATTGGCACTGCCACCCTTGGCGGCCAGTCTTTGGTTCAGTTCGCCGGCGGCGCGGTCGAGATCCATCTTGGCCTTACCCAGAGCGCCATGCCAGTAGATAGGCCAGGTCAGCTCTGTTCCTATATAGCTGTAAGCTACTGTCTTGCAACCATCGGCCAGTACGCCGGCCTTGTCGAGGGCATCTAGCCACAGTTCCCAATCCTGACCACCCATCACAGTAACAGTATCTTTGATTTCCTGCTCTGTCGCCGGCTCAACCGAGGCTTCAATGATGGTGTCTTTGTTGGTGTCCACCGCAGTAGAGCGATATGACTCGCCGATAGGCTTGAGGGCCGAGCGGATCACTTCGCCGCTGTCTGGCAGTTTGCGTACAGGCGAGGCCAGTGAATAAACCACCATGTCTATCTGGCCCAGATCGGCCTTGATCAGCTCAATCACCTTGGCTTTGGCTTCATGGCTGAAGGCATCACAATTGATGCTCTTGGAATACAGGCCTTCAGCCTTGGCAAACTTGTCAAACGCCGCCGAGTTGTACCAACCTGCTGTGCCTGGTTTGGTCTCAGTGCCGGGTTTTTCAAAAAAGACCCCGATAGTGGCAGCATCGGAACCAAAGGCGGCGGCAATACGGGAGGAGAGACCATAACCACTGGAAGAACCTACCACCAGTACTTTCTTGGGGCCATTGGCTATCTTGCCTTTGGCCTTGGTGGTGTTGATCTGCTCCAGCACGTTGGCTTCACAGCCCAGAGGATGAGTAGTGGTACAAATGAAACCACGAATTTTAGGTTTAATAATCATGTCTTAGCTTCTTCTTCCGAAAACTGTCATTAGGATAAGTATTTCAACTCTAATTGGTACTGATTTTTTCAAAAAGCCTGCCGACGGGGCAGTGGTTGGAGCAGTTTGAACCCTTATCAACGCTTGCGGGCCAGTTGTGCCTGCTCCTGCAATAATCTTTGGGTGTATTCGTGTTGCGGATCATTGAACAGGGTCTCGGTGGCGGCTTTTTCCACCATCACCCCCTTGTGCAACACCATGATCTTGTCGCTTACATGGCGGATAACATTGAGATTGTGGGACACAAAAATATAGGAAAGCCCCATCTCTTTTTGCAGCTTGAGCAGCAGGTTGAGGATCTGGGCCCGTACCGAGAGATCCAGTGCAGTCAGAGCTTCATCGGCGATAATGATCCTCGGGTTGAGCATCAAGGCCCGGGCCACCGCTACCCGCTGCTTCTGTCCTTCGGAAATCATGTGGGGATAAAACTCCACGTGTTCCGGCAGCAAGCCGACTTTGCGCAAAGTCTCAACCACTTGCTCACTGCGGGCATGGGCCGAGAGCCTGGTATTGAACCTCAGCGGCTCATTGAGCAGTTCCCCTATGGTCAGCCTGGGGTTGAGTGAGGTGTTGGGATCCTGGAATATCATCCGGATAAGTCTGCAGCGCTGTTTCAGATCATGGCTGTCGAGCGGCTCGCCATTGAACAGAATTTGCCCGCCGCTGCGATACTCGGCACCGACCAAAATACGGGCCAGAGTACTCTTGCCGGAGCCGGCTTCACCGGCAATGGCCAGGGTTTCGCCACTGTTGAGTTCGAACGAAATGGGCGCCAAAGCCTCAGTATATTGGCGGCGAAAGCCCTTGTAGCCGCTGAAGTAGCGTTTGCTCAGGTCCGTGACTTTAAGCAAGGGAGTCGTCATCAATAGGCTCACTCTGATAAGGGAAATGGCAGGCGTAATATCTGTCTTTATGATGGCTCAGTTGCGGTTGTACCACGCATTGTTTGCGGGCCTCCGGGCAGCGAGGCCCCAGGCGACAGCCTATCGGCAGATGTTGCAGCGCCGGCACTGAGCCAGGCAGGGTCGGCATCAGCGTCTTGTGGGCTGCAGGGCCTGAGTAGTCCGGCATATTATCCAGCATCGCCTTGGTATAGGGATGATAAGGCTGCTCAAGTAGCTCTGCGGTAGGGCCGGATTCCATCACCTGGCCGCTGTAGAGCACAGTCAAACGGTTACACCAGTTCGACAGTGTGTCCAGCTCGTGGCTGATCAGCAAGATGGCGACGTTCTGCAACTGATTGAGCTGAGTCAACAGACGAAATATCTGCGCCTGGGTACTGGGTTCCATCGAAGCCGTGGGTTCATCGGCTATCAGCAACTTGGGACGATTGGCGAGCGCCATGGCGATCATCACTTTCTGGCATTCACCTTCGGAGAGTTCCCAGGCATAGCTGGCCAGCACCCGCCGCGGCTCTTTGACCCCCACCTTGTGCAACCATTTTTGTGCTGTAAGACGCCGCTCTTTACCGCGGCGCCAGAAAGGTGTCTGCTTATTCAGCGGCATGGCTTCAATCAATTGGCTGCCCACAGTAAGCGCCGGGTCAAAGCTGCCGGAGGGATCCTGAAATATCATCGACATATCAGAGCCCATAAGGCTGCGCCGCTCCGCCTGATTCATTTCCATCAGGTTGCGGCCATCCCACATCATGCGATCGGCGGTGACAGTCCAGTTGGGGCCGGGGATCCCGAGAATGGCCCGCGCCATGAGAGAGCGGCCCGAGCCGGATTCACCGACCAGACCATGGATTTCACCGGCATTGACTGTCAGGCTGACTTTTTCCAGCGCCTTGACCCGCCCATGGGGCGTGTCCAGTTCTATGGTGAGATTACGAATATCGAGTAACGGCATAATCAGTTTCTGATGGGCGCAAGCGCCGATCTCAGTCCATCGCCGACCAGGTTGACGGCCAACACACTCAGCAGGATAGCGGCTCCCGGAATGGTCACTGTCCAGGGAGCGGTCAGCAGGTTATCCAGGCCCTGGAATACCATGGCACCCCATTCGGATTTGGGCGCCTGGGCACCGAGATTGAGGAAACCCAGCGCGGCGATATCCAAAATGGCCGCCGATATTGCCAGCGTTGTTTGAATAATCACAGTCTCCCAGACATTGGGCATAATCACAAACCAGAATATCTGCAGACCATTGGCGCCATCCAACTTGGCGGCGGTGACATATTCTTTTTGCAACTCTTCATGCACGGCTTGATGTATGGCGCGAACAAACTGAGGCGTGAGCGCGATACCCACGGCCCAGAATACGTTCATCAGCCCGGGGCCCATTACCGCCACCACCAGAATAGCCATCAAGAGTGATGGAATCGACAGTAAGGCATCGAGCAGATGCCCTAGGATACTGGACTTGAGGCCGCGCATCATCCCCGAGAATGAACCTATGATAAAACCCACCAGGAGTGCGGTGGCGACAATCGCCAGTGCCATGCCGAAGGTGTAACTGGTGCCGTGCAGCAGGCGGGAAAAGATATCCCGGCCGAGATCGTCTGTACCGAGAAAGTGCTCAACCGTGCCGAGATCGTCCCAGGATGGTGGCAGTAACAGGGCGTTGGGATCTTGAAAATCGGCCGGGTAAGGGGCAATCATGGGCCCGAACATTGTCAGGATCAGCAGGCAGAGCACGCCCCAGAGCCCAGCAAGCGCAAAAGGATTGGCGGCAAAGGTACGCCAGAGCTTGAGGCTGGGGGATGGAATATCGTCTTCCTGATAAATCTTAATTTGAGGCATAGAGTTCCTTCCTGCTGAGCGGATTGGTGGCTGTGTGCAGCACTTCAATCAGAATACTCAGAAAGATAATCAGCAGCGCTACCGCCAGTGTGCCGCCCTGGATCACAGTGTAATCCCGTTGGTAGATACCTGATACCAGCCAGGAGCCGACCCCGGGCCAGCTGAAGATCACTTCCACCACTATGGCATAGCTGGCAAATGGCCCCAGCATAAGTCCCAGGTGCTTGAGCAGGGGGATCAAGGCATTGGGCAGGGCGTGGCGCAACACGATTTTACCCGTGGGCAGGCCTCTGGCCTCGGCGGCACGGATATAGGTCTGGTTCATCACATTCATCATCGCCGAGCGGGTAATACGTACCACTACGGTAAAGGGCAACACAGACAAGGTCAGCGCCGGCAGGATAATGTGCAAGGCGGCATCCTTAAAGGCGGATAAGCGGTATTGCGAGTCGGACAGCAGGGTATCTATCAGCATAAAACCGGTCACAGGCTTGATCTCATAGAGCAGGTTTATCTGCCCGGAAATTGGCAGCCAACCCAGTCTGACCCCGAACCAGAGCGACAGGGACAGCCCGAGCCAGAATACCGGAATCGAGTAACCTGTCAGTGTCACCGCCATGATGGCGTTTTGGGTCAGTTTCTGTTTACTCAGCGAGGCCAACACCCCCAGCGGCACCCCGAAGATGATGGCAAACAAACCGGATACAGTCGCCAGTTCGAAAGACGCCGGCAGTACCGCCAACAGCTCTTCTGCCACCGGTCTTTGAGAGGTCACAGAAATGCCGAGATCGCCACTGAGTCTCTGCCCCAAGTAGCCAATAAACTGAGAAAAGGAGCCGCCATCGAGATGATAGTCGGCGATGATTTGTGCCTCCTGGGCATCACTCGGGGCCTGGATCCCGGTCAGGGCATAGATGCGGTCCACCGGAAACAAACTGGTGGCGTAGAAGAGTACACAGATAAGGATGAGTGAGGTGGCGACAAAGAGATTAAGCCTGCGCAGCAGATAAGCAGCCATCAGTTTTGCTCCTTGGCGGGCGATGTTTTTTTCTCAACAGCCGGTTTGTTGCCGTGGCCTATGTTGGCAAAGGCGATGCCGCCAAAAGGCGTGAGGCTGGTTTCGGTCACGCTGGCATTTTTCAGTGCCATACGTTTGGCATGAGCCAGGCTCACCAACGGCATATCCTGTGCCAGAATCGCCTCGGCCTGGTGGTACAGCAAACTTCGGCTTTCTCTGTCGGTCACGCTTCTGGCCTGGTTGAGCAGGGCGTCAAACCTGGGGTTACACCAGCGGGAACGGTTGTTGTTGGAGGCGATAGAGCCACAACTGAGCAAGGGGGTAAAGAAGTTATCCGGATCGCTGTTGTCGGCGTTCCAGCCGATGAGTACCGAGTCATAATCACTGCGTGCCAGTTTTTGGGTGAAGACACTCCAATCGTAGTTGACGATATTGACCTTGACACCTATGGTCGCCAAATCGGCCTGGATCAGCTCGGCGGTCTTCAGCGCATTGGGGTTGTATATTCGAGCCACAGGCATAGCCCAGATATCCAGCTCCAGTTTATCTATGCCGGCTTCATCCAACAGCGCTCTGGCTTTGTCAGGGGCATATTCATAACTCTTGGCCGAATCGGAATAGGCCCAGGAGGAGGGCGGCAGAATACCGGTTGCCTCGACGGCTGTGTCCTGATAAACGGCCCTTAGCAGGTTTTGCTTGTCGATGGCGTAGGCCAGCGCCCGTCTGACCCTGACATCATTGAACGGCGGCTTTTGGGTATTGAAGGCCCAATAGGCCACATTCATCCCGGGGCGGCTTTCCAAAACCAGGTTGTCGTGCTGCTCAATAACCGGCAACTCACCGGCCTTGGGCAAGGCCGAGACGCTGCAATCACCGGTGATCAGCTTGGCCAGGCGGGTAGTGCTTCGCGGTGTGATATCGAACACCAGCATTTCAGACTGCGGCATATTGCCCCAGTAACCTGGGTGGCGCCGGTAGCGGATATATTCATTTTTAACGTATTGCACCAGCATAAAGGGGCCTGTTCCTATCGGCTGGTTATCCAACTGCTGCGGGCTGCCTTGGGCAAGAAGCTGATCGGCATACTCTTTGGAGAGGATCACCGCAAAGTCGGTGGCCAGGTTGGAAAGGAATGAGGCATCGGGCTGGGTGAGTTCAAATCTGACTCGATATTCGCCTTGTTTGCTGATGGATTTTATCAGCCCGGCAAAACCTATGCTTTGGAAGAAGGGGTAACCGCCCTGAGCTACCTCATGGAAAGGGTGCTGCTTGTCTATGATGCGATTGAAACTGAACAGCACATCATCTGCATTGAAATGCCGACTGGGGTGAAAGTAGGACAGATCGTGAAACTGGGTACCCTGGCGCAGCTCAAACTCATAACTGAGGCCGTCTTCGCTTATCTGCCACTCGGTTGCCAGTGCCGGAATGATATCACCGCTCTCGGGATCATAATCCACCAGGCGGCTATAAATTTGGTGCGAGGTGGCATCGATTGTGGTTCCCGAGGTCACCAGCTGCGGGTTGAACGACTCGGGATTGCCCTCGGAGCAGTATACCAGGCCGGAGGGCACTTTCTGTTGACCACAGCCGCCAAGCAGCATTGTCAGAGCCAGGCCGGTCAGTATGCTCCCGGTCAGCTTCAGGCGCCGGCATGAGCGGAATAAACGCCCTGCCACAAGATCTCCGTAGAGCTTGCTCCTGGAGACTTGCGCCATTGCATCAGAGTCTTGCCCGGGGCGTAACGTCAGCAGATTCATTGCAAAATCGTTAGTTATTCAGATGTTGACCGAACATTTTAGCAGTGCAGCCGTTACCTGGGCAATCGGCTTATGCCTTATCGAGCAAATTGTATTTTTTCAGTATGCCTCTGAGCTGATGGTAGCTAAGTCCCAGTAGCTCTGCGGTTTTCTTTTGATTGAACTGGCTGGCACTGAGCGCACGTTGAATAAGGTCGGTCTCGAAGTCTTCACAGCACTGTTTGAAGTCCACCGGGAACTGTATCTGGTTTGCCGAAGGTTCCGGGCTATCGCTCGTCGGTGCGGCGGCACTGCTGGCAAGGACTTCATTGCCAACTTCAGCGGTCGCCAGCTGGCGACTATGAGTCTTGACCCGCTTGGTGGGCCGGTAGGGCGAGGCAAAAGGGTCGAGCACTATGTTCTCAATCGGTTCGGGGTTATGACCATGGCGATAGACGCTGCGCTCTATGGCGTTTTTTAGCTCCCGAATATTACCCGGCCAGCTGTGATCCATCATGGTCGCCACGGCTTCGGTGGCAAAACCGGTAAACAGCTCCAGCTTGAGCTGACGCGCCATGCCCACGGCAAAGTATTCGGCCAATGGCAAAATATCTTCCCGGCGGCAGCGCAGCGGCGGCAGGGTGATCACATCGAACGCCAAACGGTCGAGCAGATCGGCTCGAAACTCGCCGGCTTCCGCCAGACTGGGTAAGTCTTCATTGGCGGCGCAGATTAGGCGGACATCGGCATTGAGGGTCTTGCTGCCGCCCACCCTTTCATATTCACCATATTCTATGACCCGCAGCAGCTTCTCCTGAATGAGGCCGGACGTATTGGCCAGCTCATCGAGAAACAGGGTGCCGCCGTCGGCGCGCTCGAAGCGGCCTTCATGACGCCCCTTGGCGCCGGTAAATGCGCCGGACTCATGGCCAAACAGTTCACTTTCCAGTAGATTTTCACTCAGAGAGGAACAATTGAGTTTGATAAAACTCTGATCCCAGCGTTGGGAAAGATAGTGCAGACGTTCGGCGATCAGCTCTTTACCCGTCCCCCGCTCACCTATGATAAGCACAGGTTTGGACAGTGGTGCGATTTGGGAAACGTGCTCCAACACCTCCAACAGGGCATTGGATTGACCGATAAGATTGTCTTGCTGATAGGGATTGGCCACGATAACAGTTAGTCTTTAACGCTAATAATTGGTGAAAATCATAATATGCGGGTAGGTTAAATAAATAAAGAGAAAGTTAAAATTTATATTAACCTATTGATTTTAAATGGTGTTTAAAAGTTGGCACGGGATCTGTATTACAAGAGCCGAGACCCACAATAAATGTAGAGGACAGGATTATGGGAATTTTCACACGTTTTGCCGACATCATTAATGCCAACATCAGTGCCTTGCTGGACAAGGCGGAAGATCCGGAAAAAATGGTGCGCCTGATCATTCAGGAAATGGAAGATACCCTGGTTGAAGTGCGTTCTACTTCGGCTAAAGTATTGGCAGAGAAGAAAGAGTTGCTCCGCCGTATTGGCAAAGTGCAGCTTCAGGTGCAGGATTGGCAGGAAAAGGCCGAACTGGCACTGACCAAAGACAGGGAAGACCTGGCCAAGGCCGCGCTGGTTGAAAAGCAAAAAGCCGCTACCCTGGCGCAGACTCTGGAGCAAGAGCTCGAGGTAGTTGAAGAGCATATTGCCCGCCTGAAAGAGGAAGTGGGTCAACTGCAGGAAAAGCTGGCCGATGCCAAGGCACGCCAGAAGACTATCATAATGCGCAAGCAAACCGCTTCTTCACGCCTGGAAGTGAAAAAGCAGCTGGATTCCAGCAAAATTGACAACGCCATGCTCAAGTTTGAACAGTATGAGCGTCGCATCGAAGGGCTGGAAGCTGAAGTTGAGTCCTATGATCTGGGTGGCAAAAAGTCCAGTCTGGAAGAGGAATTTGCGGCACTCAAGGCCGAAGACTCTGTCAGCGCCGAGCTGGAAGCCTTGAAGGCCAAGGTGAAAGGCGATAGCGCCAAAACCAAAAAATAATACAGACTCAGAGGTGATTTATGGATATGGACTTACTGCTGGCACCCCTGATTATCTTCATGATCTTTGTGGCGCCAATCTGGTTGATTCTGCATTACCGCAGTAAACGTCAGGTGAGCCAGGGGCTTACCGAAGCAGAGTTCAAACAGCTTAACGACTTGATAGACACAGCTGACAAGATGGGCCAAAGGATTGAAACGCTGGAAGCCATCCTGGATGCCGAGTCCCCGGAATGGAGGCAACGTCATGACTGAATCAGGCAAGCGTACTCTTTACCGCATTCCCCAGCAAAGGAAGATAGCCGGGGTCTGTGCCGGGGTAGCCGAGTACTTTAATCTGGAACCTTGGTTGGTTCGGGTGGTGGCAGCTTCCATCTTCCTGCTCGGTGGCTCAGGCATAGTGGTTATCATCTATTTGCTGCTGTGGATGATACTGGATGTCAAACCTTGGACAGCCAAAGACACCCATAAGGACATTGGGGTCAAGAAAAAGGTCTGGCAAGCCGGGGAGCCCGCCAAACAGGCGCTCAGAGATGTAAGCAATCGCTTTCAATCACTGGAGCATAGGCTTAGGGCACTCGAACAACATGTCACCTCTGAGCAGTTCGAGTTGAAAAGACAGATCAATAACCTATAAATCCTTGTTCAAAGGGGCGGTGCTTACCGCCCCGTTTGTTTGTATCAGGAGAATTATGGCAAGCGTCAGGCAAAAGTTCGGCAAACTCAAACACAAAACCCGCGAGTTGGCACAGCGCACCACAGATAGGCATCTTAGGTTGGCGGTTACCGGCCTTTCCGGCGCCGGCAAGACGGCCTTCATTACCGCGCTGGTGGATCGACTGCTGCGCGCCGGCACTGAGGCTGATGGCAGTGGCTTACCCCTATTTCAGGTGTGCCGCGACGGACGTTTACTCGGGGTAAGGCGGGAGCTGCAGCCGGATTTGACCATAGCCAGTTTTGACTTTGATGCTGCAATTGCCAGCTTGACCGCAGCCAAGCCCAGTTGGCCGGCATCGACCCGCAGTATCAGTGAGCTGCGGCTGACGCTCAAATATGTGCCTACCAAAGGGATGCTGGCAAAACTGGCCGACAGCGCCAAACTGCATCTCGACATAGTCGATTATCCCGGGGAGTGGCTGCTGGACTTACCCATGTTGAGCCAGGACTTTAACCGCTGGTCCGAAACCCGCTTTGCCCGGCAATCAATCCTGGAATCCTCGCCTCTCTATCCTAAGTTTGCTGCGGCGCTGGCGGCGCTGGATTTGTACGCCGATGCCGACGATCAGGCGCTGGCCGCCATTGCCGAAAGTTATCGGTTATTGCTGCTGGATCTGGTGCAACAACAGGGGGTTTATCAAGCCCAGCCGGGGCGAATGTTGCTTCCCGGAGAGCTGGCCGGTACGCCAATTTTGGCTTTTTTCCCCCTGTTACCCGAGCAACTCCAAGATAAGCAGCAACTGGCATCGGCCGGACGTCGCAGCAATTATCAGGTGCTCAGGCACAGATATCTGCAATATCTGGCCAAAGTGGTCAAGCCCTTCTATCAGGAGTATTTTGCCGGTTTCGACCGTCAGTTAATTCTGGTGGATTGCTTCAGCGCCCTTAATCGTGGCAAGGCGCAGTTTGAAGATATGGCCGAAGCACTCAATGCCATTTGTGCCAGCTTCCAGTATGGCCAGTCCAGTCTGTTGCGACGTCTGTTTGCCCCCAGAATAGATACTCTGCTGTTTGCCGCCAGTAAAGTCGATCAGGTGACCCGGGATCAGCAGGGCAATGTGTTGTCACTGCTCAGCGCCATGTTGGCGCCCAGTCGGCAACAGGCCGGATTTGCCGGCAGTCGGGTGGAAACCATGGCCATCAGCGCCATCAAGGCGACCCGTCACGGTATGGTCAAAGATGCCGATGGCGTGGAGGTGGAAGTGGTCTGTGGCCGACGCATGAGCGATGGCCAGAAGGTGACCCTGTATCCGGGTGAGGTGCCCAGAGCCTTGCCTGAGCAAGCGTTTTGGCAAAGGCAGGGATTTCATTTCTGTGAGTTTGCGCCGCCCGACAGCCAACCAGAACTAGGCTATGAACATATCCGGCTCGATCATCTGCTGGAGTTTCTTTTGGGCGACAAGTTGAGGTAAGTCGTGGCAAAACACAGTTCAGAAAAGCATGTTGATAATGCTGCCGGCAATGGCAGTCACGCTGATGAAGCGCAACCCACAGAGTTGGCGCCGCAGAGAATTTTCAGTCATCAGCCGGAATCCGCCGCCGAATTGGCCGCGGCCAAGGATTTCCAAGGCGATGACTTTGTTGAATACCCCACAGAAGCCGAACTGGAACAAGTGCTGAGTGCACAGCCCAAGGCGGATGAACTCATCTCCCTCAAGCCCAAACGCTGGTCCTGGTTGGCGCGCTTGGCTCTGTTGGGCGTGATGGCGGCGGTCGTAGTGCAGACACTGCTCGGTCTTGTCGATGCCTGGCGCGACAGCCCTTGGCTGTTTGGTTTTTACAGCCTGGTGCTCGCTTTGGTGCTGGCCTGGGTAGGTAAGCTTTGTTTCGGGGAATGGCGCAAACTCAAACGCCTGCGCCAGGTGGAAGATACCCAGCAAACCGGGCAACGCCTGCTCGGCAGTATGCAGATGGGCGAAGCGCGCGATTTTATCTATGGTATTTGCAAGCAGATGCCCAAGGGGCCAGAGCAGGACAGGCTGCAGACGCTGCTGAATCCGGAGCAGAATGATGCCGAGCAGTTGCAGCTGTTTGATCAGGTAGTGCTGACCGAGCGCGACAAGGTTGGTATGAAGCTGGTGCGCCGTTATGCGGCCGAATCGGCCCTATTGCTGGCGGCCAGCCCGCTGGCGGTCCTGGATATGGCGCTGATCCTCTGGCGTAATCAGAAGATGATCCAGGATATCGCTCGCTGTTATGGGGTAGAGCTGGGTTATTGGAGCCGTATTCGGCTGATCCGCGGGATCCTGGTCAATATTCTCTATGCCGGCACCACAGAGCTTGCCACCGACTTGGGTACCCAATTGCTGTCGGTAGAGATGTCCGGCAAGCTTTCGGCGCGGCTTGGTCAGGGGCTGGGGGGCGGTTTGTTGACGGCGAGACTTGGCTATCAGGCGATGGCGCTTTGTCGGCCGCTGGCATTTTCCAGTGCCAGCAAGCCCAAACTGTCGCGGATCCACAAAGAACTACTATTGGAACTGAAGGATTTTTCCGCCTCAGTGCTGGCCAGAAAAACTGAACGTAACAAAGATTTTACAACCAAGGAGTAATGATTTTTGCTTGCCGATTTGGGCAAGTCTTGCTGACTCAGTATGTTGGTGCCAGGACAACTGAATCATCCCGGGCGATAAGCCGAATAACAATATAAGGGATGGGCGGACTGACATGGGGAGTTAAGCATGCAACACAAGCAGCCAAAAGCACTGCACTCAGCCACACTGGCTATTCATGGTGGCCACTCGGGCGAGTCTTCCGGGGCATTGGTGTCGCCTTTATATCAGAGTGCCACCTTCTGTTTTGATACAGCCCAAAGCGGTGGTCGCCGCTTTGCCGGTGAAGAAGAGGGCTATATCTATACCCGCTTGGGTAACCCGACGGTTGCCGAGCTTGAGCGGCGTCTGGCGCTGCTTGAAGGCGCTGAAGCAGCAGCTGCTGCCGCGTCCGGCATGGGCGCGGTATCGGCGGCCTTGCTGGCATACTTGAGCTGTGGCGACCACCTGCTGGCTTCCTCGGCCGTCTATGGCTGTACTTTTTCATTAATGACAGAGCAGTTTGCCCGCTTCGGTATTGAGGTGTCTCTGGTGGATTTTGCCGATCTCGCGGCCGTCGAGGCGGCTATACGCCCCAACACTCGGGTGATTTTTTGCGAAACCCCGGTGAACCCGCATCTGGCCGTGTATGATCTCCGCGCCATAGCCGCTATCGCCAAGCGCCATCAACTGACCAGCATAGTGGACAACACCTTTATGACACCGTTGCTGCAGCAGCCACTGCAGTTGGGAATCGATCTTGTGGTTCACAGCGCCACCAAGTATCTCAATGGCCACGGCGATGTTATTGCCGGTATCATCTGTGGCTCACAGGCGGCGATAACGGCCATCAAGCAACAACAACTAAAAGATATTGGCGCCGTGCTATCACCTTTCGATGCCTGGTTGATTTTGCGAGGCCTGAAAACCCTCTCGGTACGACTCGAACGTCATTGCGATAACGCCGAGCGCCTGGCGCAGTATCTCGAATCCCATAAAGCCGTGGCCAAGGTACATTATCCCGGGTTGGTTTCCCATCCGGGCCATCAGTTTATCGGCTCGCAGATGCGCAGGGCCGGTGGGGTGTTGGCGTTTGAGCTGAAGGCCGATTTGGAGCAGTCCATGGCTTTTGTCAATCGACTGGGATTGTTCAAAATTGCCGTGAGTCTGGGGGATTGTGAGTCGCTTATTCAGCACCCGGCGTCCATGACCCATTCACCCTATACCCAAGAGGCGCGTCTTAAAGCCGGCATAGGCGACAGCCTGCTGCGAATATCGGCCGGGCTTGAGGATGTGGATGACCTGATAGCCGATCTGGAGCAGGCACTGACAGTGATCAGTTAAAAGAGACAAGGCGAGCATGGCTCGCCTTGTTTTTCGGGCTTAAGAGAATCAAATGCCCCAGAAGGTGTGGGCTATGATATAGAGCACCAACATACTGATGAAGTTGATGATAATACCGGCACGCATCATTTCAGACTGCTTTATGTAGCCTGAGCCGTAGACTATGGCGTTAGGTGGCGTGGCCACCGGCAGCATAAAGGCGCAGGATGCCGAAATACCTATGAGCACCGACAACATTACGGGCGATAGCCCCAATGCTTCGGCGATAGCGGCAAACACAGGTACCAGCAAGGCGGCACTGGCGGTGTTACTGGCAAACTCGGTCAGCATCACCACAAAGAAAATGACCGCAAACACGAACAGCGACATATGGGTACTGCCGAAGATGTCTGTCATCCAGTGGGCCAGGAAGACGCTGGTACCCGTGGCTTTCAGTACGGCACTCAGGGTCAGACCGCCGCCGAACAGTATCAGCACACCCCAGTCGGTGGTTTTTTCTATTTTCTTCCAACCAACCAAGCCAAGCCCTGCCAGCAAAACCACTGCAGAAAGAGCGACTATGGTGTCAAACTGGCTGATACCGCCAAGGGCAGCCGATAGAGGCTGACTGAAGATCCAGCAGCAAACTGTGGCCAGGAAAATAAGCAGAGTCAGTTTTCCCTGGAAACTCAGTTTTTGATCTTCGATATCCAGTTTACATTCCACCGACAGATCCGGTTTGAAATACAGATAAAGGGCGATAAGCATGGTTGGCAACATCAAAGCCACGGTCAAGAGGCCAAACTCCAGCCAGTCGCTGAAGCTCAAGCCGGCCTGGGCAGCGGCGATGGCGTTTGGCGGACTACCTACCAGAGTGCCTATGCCACCAATGTTGGCCGAGTAAGCGATACCCAGCAGCATAAAGACATAGGTGTTGTGCTGGCTCTCTTTATCCAGTTGCTGCAAGATCCCCAGTGCCAGAGGCAACATCATGGCCGCGGTGGCCGTGTTGCTGATCCACATAGACAGCAATGCGGTTACCCCAAACAACATCATACAGGCGATGCTGAGTTTACCTTTGGAAGCCAGCAGCACCTTTTGGGCGATAAGGGTATCGATTTTTTGATGGTGCAGGGCAGCAGCCAATACAAAGCCACCAAAAAACAAATAGATAATTGGATTGGCAAAGTTGCTCATGGCAGCTTTGGTTTCAAACACACCGAAAAATACCGCCAGAACCGGAATGAGTATCGCCGTGATACTCAGATGAATGGCTTCAGTAAGCCAGAGCACAGCGGCAAATACCAAGATAGACAGACCGGTATTTACCCCGGGTTCAAAAGGTAAAAAGCTGTGCAATAGAAAAAGCAGCAGGATATCTGCAGCCAAGATCAACATGTTACGTTGTTGGGTGCTCTTCTCTGTCTGCGAAGGGGGTAAGCTTTCCGTTTGTTCTAAAGACATTCTCAACTTCCTCGTCTTGTTTTTATGGCAAGCAATTTAGGGCATAGCTCACATTTGGCAAAGGGCTTTCTTGGGTAAGTTAACTACCATGCCCACTACATTTGCATGAGGAATCTATCACGAAAGCGGCAAATATGAGAGTTGCATCACCCTAAATTGATCGCCTTTGAGCGTTTTTTTGTTTCAAACGGTTAACTAAGGAGCACAGCCTTTACTTTGTTGAAAGAGAATGAAAGTTTAAAACGGTGACATTGGTCACATTAACTTATTGTACTAATGTCTAGTTGCAATAATTTGGCAATATTCGTGCGCTGGTCTACATTTCTTTAAGGCCAAGGAAAGGGATACCGGCCTTAACAAATGACAGGAGTCTTATATGAAAACACCATTCTATGCTTTGCTACTTGCAGCCACCCTGAGTTCTCCCCTATACGCCGGAGAGCCCACTAAAGACAAAACCCCACAAACGCCGCAAGCCAGCCAAGCGCAGGTTCATAAAATCAACATTAATACCGCTTCGGAATCGGAGCTGCAGTTACTGAAAGGGATAGGTGAGGCCAAGGCCAAAGCGATTGTTGAATATCGCAGCAGCCAAGGCAAATTCAAATCCATTGATGAGTTGACCCAAGTCACGGGTATCGGCGCTAAACTGGTCGAGCAGAATAAACATCTATTGGTACTTTGAAGGGCAGAGATAAACACAAGTTTTTGTTTATCTTATGTTCACTTGAATGCCACAGAGGGCAAACCTTAGTAATTTCCCTTGATCCCGGCGGGGCCATGATGGATAATCCCCGGCGTTGCAGCAAGGCTGCAAATCTGTGGTGACCCCAGGGTCCCCCCGCAATGATAACTTGTGAACCCGGCCAGGCCCGGAAGGGAGCAACCGTAGCAAGTGACTCATGTGCCGGGGTGTGGCTCTGGGGGAACCTCCAATTCCAAACCTTTTCAAATAGTTAGCGCTGAAAGTACCTAAGGGGTCCACAAGGTGGTCCACTTTGAGTCTAGCTAAAGCCGATTTCCATCCCTATCTCTGTTACTCCTGACAAGATATTTGATGCGCCAGAAGCGCGGCCCCTCTATAGCGAAGAAGCACCAATGGCTACCATTAACACTTTTGTTTGGTATAAACAGCTGGCTACATGGACTGCGATGGCTTGGCTACCACCTCATTAAGGCCAAAACAAGACAGCCAAGAAGTAAAAGAATAGCAGCAGAGCGGTGACTTTATTTCCGCAGGTGAGGCTTAAACCCAGAGTTATCCGTGTTTCTTGATAACTGGGCCTGTGCTACCCCTGCGCTTGCTGATCGGTTTCCAGTTTCGGGGGCAGTTTGGATTTCAAAAACGCCCGTGATTTCTCTAATGCCTGGTAGATTTCGTTGCGCATTCTATCTTGCTCTTGATAGTCACCGTAGAAATAGGTGTCTACCAAATGGTGAATGTAGCGCACTGGTAGTTGATTGAGCGTGATACAAGCCAGATCGGCCACATAGTCGACCGGCAGCTCGTCCATTAATCCCTCTTCAGCGAGGATTTCCATTAACATCACTTCGTAGTAGTTGCGGATCTCTAACTGCATAGGTGACGCTCCCCAAAGTTTTGCTGCATTACGCTTGGTTTATAGCATTTGGTTTGTAGCCTTTAGCGATATAGCATAGCAGCGGCATGAAATAACTGACTGTGTCTGAGTGTTAATTGTAGAGGGTCTTTGCAGTATCCGCCTCCCGTGACACAGGCTATTGGTATTGCAGCGTCTCTGGCATGACGCAATACGCTCATATCCCGCCGGAATATGCCCTCAAGGCTGAGCTGCAGCAAGCCGAGTTCATCTTCAGCATGCACATCGACTCCGGCGTCATAAAGAATGAGATCCGGTCTATGAGTCAAGATCAGCAAAGGCAGTATCTGCTCCAGCGTTGAGAGGTACTCGTCATCACCAGCGCCTTTTTCAAGCTCGATATCATAGTGAGAGTCTGCTTTACGGGCGGGGAAGTTTTGCCGGCAGTGTATTGAGCAACTGATGATATTCGCATCGCCGACTGTCATGGTGGCTGTACCATCGCCTTGATGGACATCGCAGTCGACAATCAGAACCTTGTCCGCCAGTCCTTGGTTTATCATGCGTCTGGCACTATAGACCAGATCGTTGAAAATACAGTAACCGCTGCCAAAGTCCTGGTGAGCGTGATGGTAACCGCCGCTGATATGCAGCGCTATGCCGTGCTCGAACGCTTTTCGCGCCGCAAGCTCGGTACCGGCGACTGAGTGCAGTGTCCGCGTCAGTAGATGTTCGCTCCAGGGAAAACCTATGCGGCGCATCGCCTTGGGATCCAGTCGATTGTGAATAAACCCGGCAACATATTGAGGGCAATGCACAGAAGCTAGGGCAGTTTGGTTTGCAGGCTTTGGAGAACAGAGGCTGAATTGCCCGGAAAATGGAGTTTGGCACAGGTACTCAAACAGGCGTTGATATTTGCTGATGGGAAATCTGTGCCGGGATGGTAACGCCAGCCTGGAATAGCTGGCGTGATATACCAAAGGGATCATCTATCAGAGCTGTTTGATGGCCCAGCTCATGAACTCTTTGCGAGTCGCTTCATCGGCCTGTAACCACCAGTACTGCAGCATTTGCTGAGCGTGGGCGGCACTGTCACCATTTTGGCCGGCAGCTTGAGGAGCATTGCTTGGCATTGTCATGGCGCTGACGGGTGATGGTTTGGATACAGGTGCTACCGGTTGACTGGCTGCCATGTTGCCTGCGGTTACGGCTGCGGCAGCGGTTTCAACATCAGGGCCATTGTTGCCGCTGAACAGTTGTGACAGGAACGAGGTTTCTTTCAGCTGAGTCAGTTCCACCTGGTAGTTGACCTGGCCCTTATCGGCGCGGGTAATGACGACCTGAGGGGTTTTGGCAAACTCTTTGGGCTTCTTGACGTAGTCACCATCGGCAGGCTTGAGGATGTACTCGTTGTCGCCTTCGGCTTTCAGGGTCAGAATGAAAGGAGAAGACTTAACGAAGCTCTGACTGTCGGAAAACTCGTCATCGATCATGTCATGATAACGAATGGCAATCTTGTGGACACCTTCGGACAGTGCCAGCTCAGATTTGTGGTTGAAGTTGCTGGTTTCAATTTCCTTGCCATCCAGTGCCAGATACTCAAAAGACATAGGGATGGTCAGATTGGCCGCAAATACCGAGGAAGTGCTGAGCAGGGCCAGTAGGGCCGAGGCGGTCAAGCGTAGTTTCATTGTTGCTCCTTAACGATTGTAACTCTGATGCGGACGTTCAAATGCCTGAATGCGATCTTCAATATAGCTGATCGCCTGCCTGCACTTACCGAGGCGGCGATGCATCAAAAGGATGTCATTCTGGACGGGGATTTTGTCAGTACTATGACAGTTTTCAAGCTTTGATTGCAATTGTTCAATCTTTTGTTCTATTTTTTTGGCCCAGTTCAGATGTTTGTTCAGCTCTTCGTACAATTGATGGCTGTTTTGCATAACACCTGCGGCTATCCAGCCAAAACCACTTTCCTGATGCCGGCGGCCCTGACGTTGTTGGTAGCTTTGCCGTTTACTGGCCTGCTGCAGCTTCTGGATCCTGGCGTTGAGACCTGTGGTTCCCAAGGCCCGTTTCAGGGCGACAAACCTGTCCTGAATACGTTCGCAGCTTAAGGCGATAGTGTGTTGGGCCAACTGATGGCGTAACTGTTTTTCCAGCTGGTCTATGCTCTTGTGCAGCTGTTCCACGCAGGGATAGAGTTGGGCACCATGCTGAATAAACAGTTCGCTGTTGAAGCGTTCTGTATCCTGCAGCAGTTTGCGCTGCGCCGGTGGCAAAGAGGCATCATGTTGCAGCACTTCCTGCTCCAACTGCCTGAGTTGTTCCCGCAGGCGTTGTACCAGTTGGTTGGTGTTCAAAACCAGGCACTCCAGGCTAGATTGGCGGCGATAAGCACCACGATAGCAATAAAGAGTGGCCTGATAAACGGCATTCCAAAGCGGATAGCCGAGTGGGCGCCGATATAAGAACCCAGCATCATACACAAGCCCATCACCACACCTACCAAAAGGTGCACCTTACCTAGCAGCAGGAAAATCATCAATGCCGTGATGTTGCTGACAAAAGTCATCGCTCTGGCCAAGGCGCTGCTGTGCAGGAAGGGCAGGCGGTAAAGGGCGGTCGAGCTGACTGCCCAAAAGGCGCCAATGCCTGGGCCGGCAAAGCCGTCATAGGCGCCAAGCCCCAGCCCCTGAAGTATCTGTTTACATTTCGCCGGCGTTTCGGTGACGGGTTTACACTGGCTGCAGCCCATGGCTCCGGGTGAAAACAGCGAATAGAGCGCGATGGCGATAATAAGCAATGGCAGAATTTTTTCCAGCCAACGGGTATCGATGAGATAAACGGCAATACTGCCGATAACGGCGCCTACGGCGGTGGCAATAAAGGCGAACAGCCAGAACTTTGGCGTCAGCAACTGCTTGCGGTAGTAGGTAAATGCCGCCATGGAAGAGCCGAAGCAGGCCGCCAGTTTATTGGTCCCCAGTGCCAGATGAGGCGGCATGCCCACGGTCAGCAAGGCGGGAATGGACAGCAGGCCGCCGCCACCGACTACGGCATCAATAAATCCGGCCAGCAGGCCGACTGCGGCCAATATGGCCCAGCTGCTGGGTTCGAGCAGAATATCCACTTTACATCCTGATTGAGCGCATCATTCGATAACGCGGCGGTAAGGCGGCAGGGCATCGAGCAGCGACGACCCGTATCTTTTGGTTACCAAACGCCTGTCCAATATGGTTATTCGGCCATAGTCCTGCTCTTTTCGCAACAGGCGGCCGCAACTCTGGATGAGTTTCCGTGACGCATCCGGAATAGTCAATTGTAAAAACGGGTTACCGCCTTTCATTTTGACATATTCTGCATGGGCCTGCTCTACCGGCGAGGTGGGCACGGCAAACGGCAGCTTGGTCACTATTAAGTTGGTCAGGTAGTCGCCGGGAAGGTCGAGACCCTCGGAAAAACTGCCGGTACCAAAGATAATGCTGGGCTCGCCTTTGTCACATTTCTGTTTATGCTGCTCGAGCAAGTGCTGGCGTGGGGCACTGCCCTGGATCAGCGGTTCGGATACCAGCTTGTTGCGCAGTAGATCGGCCACCTTTTCCATCTGCCAGTAGGAGGCAAACAGCACCAGAGTGGCCATTTCCCCCTCCACCAACTGCTTTATCTGGCTGGCGAGTTCTTCTGTGTAGGCGTCTTCGGTTGGCTCGGTGCGCATTTTCGGCAGGTAGAGAGTGGCGTTGTTTTCAAAATCGAAAGGAGATTGCAGCGCCAGGTAGCGACTGCCATCATTGAGTGACAGGCCAACCTGATAGGCAAAATGCTCAAAGCGGTTCAGCGCTCTGAGGGTGGCGCTACATAGCACGACGCCAGCGGCTTTTTCCCACAACATATGTTCCAGCATATAGCCGACTTCGATTGGCGATGCACTGAAAAGGTAGTCCTGCTGCTTGCCGCTGAGGGCTTCAATCCAGCGGGCGGTGGGGGCACCTTTGGGACTGTCCTCCTTGGCCATCATTTTCCAGAGCTTTTGCAGGTTTTCCAGGCGCTGCATCATAAAGCCGGTTTCACTCAAGAGGGCTTCCGCCTGATGCCTTGGCAATTCACCATCCTTGACGCTTTCGCTGAGGATAGCCTGCATCTTGTTGAATTGCTTGAGGGCATCGTTGGAGGCCGTGGCCAGGTTTTCCGCCTGAATCAACAGGGCGTCCGGCAGCTTGCCATGTTCGAACCGCAGGCGGTTTTCCGGGTTGGCAAAGAGTTTGGGTTGGGTATCACAGTAGTGGGCAACCTGATTCAGCAGACCGGTTAATTCTTCGATGCGATCCAGCATCGCCTGCGCCGGGGCGATGATATTGTTGCTCTTTATTTGGTTTTGCAGTTTGGCCGTGGTCTTGCTGACTTTCTCCAGCCAATCACAGGCGCCCCTGAGCGTGGCCTGGGCGCTGGAGAAATCCCTGGCCACATTCGGCAGGTGATGGGCTTCGTCGATAACGTAATAGACTTCTTCCGGATCCGGCAGAATCACACCGCCACCCAGCTCAAGGTCGGCCAGTAACAAACTATGGTTGGCAATAAGCACATCCCAGGTGTCAATATCTTCGCGGGCCTTGTGGAAGGGGCAGTGGCTGTGACTGGCCAGTTGGCGATGACAGCTGTGTTTGTCACAGGCTATCTGTTGCCACAGGTGGTCCGGCAGCGGTGTCTTGAGGGTATCGATCTCACCATTCCAGCGGCCATCCTGATAGTCTTTGAGCAGCGCCTGCAACTGCTCAACCTGTGAGGTATCCGGCTTGGTCTGCCACATGGCCATCTGGCTGCCGTTGCCATCACCGACCAACATCTCAAGCTTAGCCAGGCACACGTAACGCTGACGCCCTTTGACCAGACCGAAACGGAAGTTGAGTTTGGAGTGTTGCAGAAAAAACGGCAGATCTTTATGCAGCAACTGTTCCTGCAGCGCCACTGTCGCGGTGGCAATACAGACTTTTTTCTTGCTGGCCAGCGCCAGGGGAATGGTTCCCAGAATATAGGCCAGGGATTTACCTATACCTGTTCCCGCTTCAATCACCATGATGCGCCGCTGCTTGTCGTATTCACCGGCAAGTGTCTTGGAGATCTCCGCCACCATATAATTCTGTTCCCGGCGGGAACGGAAGTTGGGCAGTGCAGAGGCAATGTCCTTGTAGATCTCACGGATCTGGGTCTTTACATGGGCTGCTAGCATGAGACTCGGTTCTGGAAAATTATCCTGTATATATTACCAGTAATTTCTTATGCTAATAAACCTCTAAAACGCGATTGTCCCGACTCATGCCCCAAAACACGCCGCAAACCCTTAAGGGCCGTATTCTTACTCGTCATCTGGCTCAGAGAGACGAGGGGCTATGCCTGCAGTACTATTTGGCCACCGAGTTGGGGCCTGTGTTGGTTGAGGTGCCGGGGCAGGAACAGGTTTGCTTTGCCAAAGAGCAGGATGTGGCGGTTTTATGCCAGGGTTTAAGCCAGGTGAGGGCCCAGCCGCTGGCGCTGAGAAACTTCGCCGAAGACAAGGTTGCAGCGCTTTACAGTCGCAGTCGGCAACAGATGCGGTTGCTGCAAAAGCAGGCCCAGGATCAGGGGATGCCTTTGTATGAAGCCGATCTTAAACCCCAGCAGCGTTTCTTGATTGAACGCTTTATTGCGCTCGATGCCGAGTTTTACGGTTATTTCAGCGAGGAAAGCGGTGCGCTGAGGCGGTTTGTTGCCAGTCGCGCCAGGAAAGCCTCGCTCAACAATATAGGTCTGGCTGTTATTTCCCTCGATCTTGAATGCAGCATGCAGGGTGAACTCTACTCCGCCGGACTCTACGGTCGTGACCGCGAAGGAGAGCTGTTTCAGCGCGTGTACATGATAGGCCAAGCCCAGGACGGGCCTGACTATATCCACTGGGTCAGGGATGAAGCAGCCCTGTTGCAGGCTTTGGTTGACTGGTTCAGTATCTGGGATCCGGACATCATCATAGGTTGGTCGGTTGTCAATTTCGACCTGGCACTGCTGAGCCGACGATACGCCCATCATGGTATTGAAGCACGGCTTGGGCGCGGAGGCGTGCCCATGTCCTGGTTGGTGGAAGGCAAGTATCGACCGGAAACCCTCTCCTTGCCCGGGAGAGTGGTGCTGGACGGTATAGACTGGCTCAAGGCCGCCTTCTATCAGTTTGAGCGCTATTCGCTCGAGTTCGTCTCCCGCGCACTCTTGAGTGAGGGCAAGGCGATAGATAAAGTTGAAGATCGCGGTCAGGAGATAAGCCACCTCTTTCAAGAGGATAAATTGGCATTGGCCCACTACAATCTGACCGATTGCCGTCTGGTACTGGATATTTTCGATAAAACCGATCTATTGAATTTTGCTTTGGCCCGGGCGCAGCTGACCGGGTTGGAGTTTGGCCGGGTAGGGGCTTCGGTGGCGGCGTTCAATCATCTCTACCTGCCACACTTGCACCGGGCCGGATTTGTGGCGCCGGCAGCACCGGCCAGTGATGGTCTGGAGAGTCCCGGCGGCTATGTGATGGACTCCATTCCGGGCCTTTACCGGGACATTCTGGTGCTGGACTTCAAGAGTCTATACCCTTCGATTATCCGTACTTTTTTAATCGACCCCATGGGGCTGGTGCAGGGCATGGGTGAACCCGAAGTTGAGACGGTTCCCGGCTTTCTCGGTGCCAGATTCAGTCGCAAACAACCTATCTTGCCAACGCTTATCGCCAAGTTGGCCCAAGAGCGGGAAAGCGCCAAGGCCCAAGCCAATGCTCCCCTGTCTCAGGCAATCAAGATCATCATGAATTCGCTTTATGGGGTACTGGGCTCTCGGGGCTGTGTGTTCCACGATGCCCGATTGGCAAGCTCAATTACCATGCGCGGCCATGAAATCATGCAGCAGACCAAACGTTGGATTGAGGACGAAGGCATGAGTGTCATCTATGGCGACACAGATTCGACATTTGTTTGGCTGGGACAGCAGCATGATATAACAGATCCGCAAGCCTTCGGCAGGGAGTTGGCTGCCAGGATAACCGCCAAGTGGCAACAGCATTTGGCGGAGCATTTTCAGTTGCAGAGTCATCTGGAACTCGAGTTTGAGCGCCATTATGAACAGTTTCTGATGCCCACCCTCAGAGATTCGGAAGAAGGCTCCAAAAAGCGCTATGTCGGTGCCAGCCGCAATAGTCAAGGTCAGTTGGATATCATCTTCAAAGGCATGGAGCAGGTTCGCAGTGATTGGAGTCCCCTGGCCAGACGAGTGCAGTACGAGCTGTACCGGCGCATGTTCAATGGCTTGGATGTGGTGGGCTTTCTGGCCACAGAAATAGAAGCGCTCAAACGCGGTGACTATGATAGCGAGCTTGTTTTCTCCAAGCGGCTAAGGCGTAAGTTGGATGCCTATCAGGCCAAGGCATCACCCCATGTCAAGGTCGCAAGACAACTGTTGGAGCAGACCGGCGACCCTCGTTATGGCCGTTTGGGCACCCGGATTGATTACCTGGTAACAATCAATGGCCCCGAAGCTGTTTCCCTCAGGTGTTCTGCCATTGATTATGACTACTACATCGAAAGACAGATCAAGCCGATAGCCGATCCAATACTTTCCATAATGAAAGAAAGTTTCACATCAATCAGCACGGGACAAATGAGTTTAATCTGACGCTTAATTTGTTTCAAAAAGTTAATAAAGTTAATAAATGGTTTTATTGCTGGGTTTTATCGGTTCTTGTGGTTTTTTTTAAGGTAAAACTAATAAAAAATGTGATTTTTGTCTTTGCCGCTTTACTGACCTTTTGCTAATCTTCGCCACCCTTGGAAGGAAATAAAACAACGGAATGGGGTAGGCAGACTGAAAACACTTAAGGTTAACAGCAAATGAACAAGACTCTCATCGCATCCGTCCTGGCAGGACTCTTGGCCGTTCCATCGGTTCAAGCTATTGAAATCTACAAAGATCAAAAAAATGCAGTCTCTATCGGCGGTTTCGTTGATGCCCGAGTAATCAATACTCAGGGTGAAACGGAAGTCGTCAATGGTGCTTCCAGGATCAATTTTGGCTTTGAACGTGAGCTGACCCACGGCTGGAATGCGTTTGTGATGCTTGAATGGGGTGTCAACCCATTCGGTAACAGCGATATTGTCTATAGCAGCAAGTTTGAATCAGTCCAGGATGATTTCTTCTACAATCGTCTTGGTTATGCGGGACTTTCTCACGACAAGTACGGCACCCTGACCATAGGTAAACAGTGGGGCGCCTGGTATGACGTGGTGTACAACACCAACTATGGCTTTGTGTGGGATGGTAACGCTGCCGGTGTCTATACCTACAATAAGGATGATGGCGCCATCAATGGTACCGGTCGTGGTGATAAGACGGTTCAGTATCGCAACAGCTTTGGCGATTTCAGTTTTGCCATCCAGACCCAGTTGAAGCACGATGACTTCTTGATGGATGAAAGTTCAGGTACCAACCCGTTCCCGCCAAGGGATCATGCGCCTGTTACCGGCACTGCTGCGACTGCCGGAACCGCCACCAAGGTGGAATTCAACAACACTTATGGCATTGCCTTGACCTATGCGGTCAGCAAAGATCTCAGCCTGATGGCCGGCTATAACTATGGTGAGTTTGAAGCGACCCGCGCAGATGGCAGTACTTTCTCCGAGTCTGACTATATCTATGGTGCAGGTATTACTTGGGGTGGTTGGGATAATCAAGGTTTGTATGCCGCTGCCAACGTCAACAAGAACGAGTTCCACGATACAGATAATCTGGGGCGTTTGATCCCTGAATCTTATGGTGTTGAAACTCTGGTTTCGTACCGCTTTGACAATGATATTCGTACCTTTGTCTCATACAACTTACTGAACGCCGGCGATGCTTACGAGCAGGCTTATGGTGGTGATGTGTTCAAGCGTCAGTTTGTGGTTATGGGTGTTCACTATATATGGGATGCCAATACCGTATTGTATGTTGAAGGCCGTAAAGACTTCTCTGATTTCAAGGGCGCCGAAGAGGCTGCTATGGAATTGTCTGAAGATGATGGCATTGCAATAGGTATTCGCTATACCCTCTGATTACAGATTGAGCTGTTCAAAAAAGCGCCGAAAGGCGCTTTTTTATTGGAAAAACACAAGTGCTCACACTCCTTTCCAGAAAGAGGTATGTAACACATGTGTTACGTTTTTGGTGGGAAAAGGCATCGCGACAAACTCCCCTTACTTCAGGCTGTTACAAGTTATAACACTACCCCAAATACCTAATACCGCTGTGATAGCCGTTATATTCAAGCTCAGTGAAATAATACCTTCTCTCTTTTGTTGTTAATTTTATATGCAATATTAACGTTTCAAATGTTGATAAAATGTTTGTTATGTGATTTTATTTGCGTGAAATTGTTGCTGGTTAACTTATGTCTACCTGCAAACAACTAAAGGATCCGGGCAAAGCATTCGGATCCGTTACCAAGACACAAGATGTCGAAAGGGAGATAAGTATGTATAAGAATAATTCGTTAACCAACGCAGTGCGTCTGGCATTGGTTGGTGGTGTTGCAGCGACTGCTTTTAGCGCTCCAACCGTTTTGGCGGCCGAAGAAGGTGCTGACAATGTAGAGCGTATTCAGGTTACAGGCTCTCGCATCAAGCGCACCGATATGGAAACAGCAAGCCCTGTTAGCGTGATCGATGCTTCATCTATCATAGCGTCAGGTGCCGTTAACATTGATGACGTTCTACAGAAAATGACCTCTGCCGGTGGCGCCATGACCAACGCCGGTATCAACAACGGCTCAGGCGGTAACTCTCGTATCAACCTGCGTGGTTTGGGTGACAACCGTACTCTGGTTCTGGTGAATGGTCGTCGTATGATTGCATCCGGTACCGGTGCAGCTTCTTCTGTTGACCTTAACACTATCCCAGTTTCCATGATCCAGCGTGTCGAAGTACTGAAAGATGGTGCTTCTGCCATTTATGGTACCGATGCGATTGCCGGTGTGGTTAACATCATTCTGAAAAGAGATTTCGACGGTTTTGAAATCAACGTTCAGACCGGTATTTCCGGAGAAGGCGATGCCGACGAGTCCAGCATCGACATGACTCTGGGTAACACCTTCGAGAAAGGTAATATCGTCGTTAATGCTCAGTACACCAAGCGCGGTGATGCCAGCCAGGCAGATCGCGATTTCTCCAACTGTCCGATTGCAGAGACAGGTCCAAAAGGGGACCGTAGCCTGTACTGTGGCGGTAGTAGCTACTCTCAAGGCGGCCATGTCTGGGGTGACAACAACTTTGGTATTGTTGGCACCGGACCTGAAGGTGCTTATGCCATAGGTGACAAGGGCTACTATGGTGAATATGTTGATAACGGTGAAGGCAAGCCAAAGTTCCAGTACTTTGATGGCATGTCTGAGGCCGATCTGAGTGGCCTGGGGGGTACCTACCACGAGTTCGGTGATGCTGACAGATACAACTACGCCAAGGACAGCTATCTGTCGACGCCAATGGAGCGTTTGAACCTGTCCATGGCCGGTACTTATGAACTGACCGAATCTATTCGCTTCTTCACCGAAGCCATGTACTCCAAGCGTTGGTCCAATCAGCAGATGGCGCCTCAGCCAATCTGGAACGGTGATGCCTGGGTTTACAATCCAAAATCAGCCGGCGGCTGGATGACTGATGACCTGTTGCCTTGGGTTCAGCCAGGTGAAGAACTGGCTTATGGTCGTCGTATGGTTGAGTCCGGTACCCGTGACTTTGACCAGGTAGTAGACACCATACGTATCGTTGTTGGCCTGGAAGGTGAGTTTGAAAACGGCTGGACCTGGGATGCTTCTTATAACAAAGGTAAGAACGACTCAACCGATACTCTGGCTAACCTGCACAACTTAGGTTCTATCAACGCTGCGGTACTCGAAGGCACTTTCGATCCTTTCCTGCAATCTTCATGGGAAGGTGAGAGCATCAAGCCATACATCTATACCGAAGTGAACAGCGGTGGCAGTGAGTTGGATGTGATTGCAGCGACTCTGTCCGGCGATCTGTTTGAAATGCCTGCCGGTATGATGGGCTTTGCAGCGGGTTATGAGCACCGTAAAGAAGCGGCTCATTATACTCCGGATTCCCTGACTTCTCAGGGGCTGGCAAACGATCCTCGTGTTGAGCCAACTGCCGGTGATTTCAGCGTTAACGAATTCTACGCAGAATTGGCAATCCCACTGCTGAGCGAGCTGCCTTTGGCACAACAAGTGGATCTGAGTGCCGCTATGCGTTACTTCGACTACAGCACTTTCGGTGATGATACTACCTGGAAACTGGGTCTGACTTGGCGTGTATATGATGACTTGATGATCCGCGGTGGCATGTCTACAGCCTTCCGTGCACCAACTGTATATGAACTGTACGGTGGTAAGTCACCATCGTTCGAACAGATAGTTCACCCTGCCACCGATCAGGACCAGGCTGAAGTGACTGTTGGTGGTAACGAAATGCTGACCCCTGAAGAAGCTGATATCACTACTTTGGGTCTGGTGTATTCACCAAGCTTTGTAGAAGGTCTGTCTCTGACCGTCGATTACTATGACATCGAGATCTCCAACACTATTACTTCAGTTGACAACAACTATGTTGCCAACCAGTGTCTGGATGCCGGTGGCAACAAGATCAACACAGGCACTGCGCTGTGTCAGTCTTCCAATATCGAAATCGACAATAGTGGTCGTATCAAGTTCGATAACGGTCTGCAGAACATAGGTGCTACCAATACCTCTGGTTACGATATCAACGTTGCCTACGTATTCAATGCCTTCGGTCTGGACTGGAAAGCCGGCTGGGACAGCTCTATCCTGAGCGAGTATGAAGAGTTTGACCCGGATGGTAATGCGGTTGACTATCGTGGTTACATCACAGGTGGTGTGGGTGCTTATGCCAAATTCAAGAGCAACCTGAACATCACTGCAGCCGGTGATGACTGGACTGTCACTTATGAAGCCCGCTATATAGACGGTATGGATTCATTTGCTTGTAAGAACGACGATGGCAGCTGCTACGCGCCTTCAGTTGACAGCGTGGTTTACCATGACCTGTCGGGTTCTTACGATATCACCGACCGCATCCGCGTATCCGGTGGTGTCAACAACCTGTTCGACAAAGAGCCTCCATACTACACAGGTAACAACGACTCGAATACCGACCCTTATACCTATGATATGTTGGGCCGCTACTTCTTCGTTCGTGCCAGCATGAAGTTCTAATGGCAGATTTCATCTTTGGATGAATTAAGTCAGCTTCATTGAATGAAACCCCGGGATACCTTCCGGGGTTTTTACTTTTTAAACTCTCTATATAAGTAAGACATAGTCGCAAATTGACAAAACACTATTGCGTAACAACTGAAGTCGACCCGGGCTGCCAATTGATTTCATGGCAAGAGAGCAGGGGAGACGGCTTTGTGGTTAAACCGCTTTCCCAAGGACAGTAATCACTTGGAAAAAGTGTATTGCCATCGCTCGACAGAATTGAATTCTTTCAAGATTGATAAAACATAACGCACCGACTTATGCTTTTTAATTATATATAAATCATAAGGTTAAATATTAGTTGGTGCTGTTTTTACCGCTATTCACCGTTCAAGAAGATGGCTGACAATTGATCACTAAATGTAAAAAAAAGCCATTGATGATTAATCACACAGTTAGCCTTAGTTTCCAGCGTTTTCGTCTCATTTCAAATGTTGACACAGGTCAACATTTTGTGAAATGATGCCAGCGGGTCTATGCCTTCAGGGGCATAGGAAAGGGAAGATAAAAAACTAACAATCACAAGAGAAAGACATACTTGATAGCACCACCTGCCGTTGAAATAGGGATATTCGGGGCACTGTTGCTGAAAAGTTAAACCTTTTTAATCACTTCAAATTGGTTGGGAACTATGTCCAAGGTAAGCAATAGAACAAAAATCGCTTCTGCGCTTGTTGGCGCGCTGGCACTCGCCAGCAGCAACTTAGTCGTTGCAGATCCTCTTACCGACGCGCAACAAGCCGCGGGTCGTCTGCAGTCAGACGCCGTTGCGTCACAGAAGAAGATCGATAAGTATTTTGACCAGGCTCAAGATATGCTTTTCGAATATTCCGCCGTTGCTGACGAGCGTGAATCTCTCAAAGCCTACAATGATTATCTGGCTGGACTGGTCGCTGATCAGGAAGCCACAATGAAATCCATTCAGGACGATATCAATGGCGTAGACAAACTGCGTCAGGGTGTTGTTCCTTTGATGTTTAAGATGGTTGATGCACTGGAGCAATTCGTGGCTCTGGATCTGCCATTCAAATCTGAAGACCGTGCACAGCGCGTTAAAAACCTCAAAGACCTGCTTAACACTGCCGAAGTGACTCTGGCTGAAAAGTTCCGTCTGATCCTGGATGCTTACAGCATCGAGCGTGAATACGGCAGCTTTGTTGACGTTGAAACCGGTAAGCTGAATCTTGATGGTAAAGAGGTGCTGGTTGATTTCTTCCGCTTGGGCCGCGTAGCTCTGTACGCTCAGAGCCTGGACCAGAAGACTGCCTGGATGTACAACCCTGAAACCAAGGGCTGGGATAAGCTGGATGACAGCTACCTGCGTGACATCACCAAGGGTATTCGTATCGCCCGTAAACAAGGGGCTCTGGATCTGTTCGCACTACCAATTCCAGCTGCGGAGGCTGCACAATAATGAAAAAGCTAATCACTACCGCCGTCGTTGCTGCCAGTTTTTCACTGTCTGCCGGTATGGCCAGTGCCGCCGAGGCGCCTAAGACGATTGACCAACTGCTGCAGCAAGTTAAAGTTGAGCGTGCCGCTCAAGGTAAAATCAACGCCAAGCGTGAGAAAGAGTTCCAAGCCGAGCGTGGCGACAAGGCTGCTCTGCTGAAGCGTGAAAAAGATGCGCTGGCTGCTGAAACTCAGCGTGGTAAAGACCTGAACCAGGCCTTCCTCGATAACGAGCGTAAGATTGCTCAGCTCGAAGAAGATCTGAAAACCGCTCAGGGTGACCTGGGTGAAATGTTTGGTGTGGTTAAAGGTGAAGCAGGCGATTTCGCCGGCAAGCTGATCAACTCCAACGTCAGTGCTCAATATCCAGGACGTGACAAGTTCGTTCAAGACCTGGGTGCCCGTAAGCAACTGCCTAAGATTGAAGAACTGGAGCGCTTCTGGGAAGAGCAACTGTTCGAAATGGCCGAGTCTGGCAAAGTGGTTAAGTTCGAAGGTTCTGTAACCGACATTGATGGTAACGTGAAAAACACCACCATCTACCGTATCGGTGCCTTTAACCTGTTGGCTGACAACAAGTATGTGGTTCTGAACCACGAGCTGGGTCTGATCCAGGAGCTGTCACAGCAGCCTGAAGGTTATCAGGTTAAGCCTATCGCCGACTTCGAAAAAACCACTTCAGGTACAGCCAAGCTGTATGTTGACCCTGCCCGCGGTACTCTGCTGAACATCTTCACTCAGAAGGCCAGCTTCCAAGACCGTATCGAGGCCGGTGGTACCATTGGTTACATCATCATCGCCTTGCTGGCTCTGGGTCTGCTGATCTCTCTGGAGCGTCTGGTTACTCTGACTCTTATCGGTGCCCGTGTTAAGTCTCAGGCCAAGAATGTTGCCAACCCAGGTAACAACGCTCTGGGCCGTGTACTGAAAGTGTACCAAGAGAACAAAGATGTTGACGTTGAGACTCTGGAGTTGAAACTGGATGAAGCCATCCTGAAAGAAACACCAGCGCTGGAAACACGTATCTCCATCATCAAAGTATTGGCGGCTATCGCTCCTATGATGGGTCTGCTGGGTACCGTAACCGGTATGATTGCAACCTTCCAGAGCATCCAGCTGTTCGGTACTGGCGATCCAAAACTGATGGCCGGTGGTATCTCTATGGCACTGGTTACTACAGTACAGGGTCTGATTGCGGCTCTGCCACTGATGTTGTGTCATGCCATCGTTGTGGCTCGCAGTAAGTCTATTGTTCAAATCCTTGAAGAGCAAAGTGCCGGTATCATTGCTGAACACGCAGAGAAGAGGGCTGACTAATGATGCTATACCTGATGGACATTTGGGATTCCGTCAGGGGCTTCATGGCCTCCGGAGGCGACGTCCTCTGGCTTGTTGCGGCGGTGCTGTTTCTCATGTGGGTATTGATGCTTGAAAGATTCTGGTATCTGAACTGGGTATCACCAAAGAATCATAAAGACATTATTGCCGCATGGAATGCCAGGGAGGAAACGACTTCCTGGTATGCACACCGTATCCGTGAAGCTTGGGTATCCCAAGCGAAGCAAGATATGAATGCACGTATGCTGATCATCAAAACACTGGTAGCCATCTGCCCTATGATAGGTCTGCTGGGTACAGTGACAGGTATGATTTCAGTGTTCGATGTTATGGCAGTTCAGGGGACGAGTAATGCTCGTCTGATGGCAGCTGGTATTTCTATGGCCACTATGCCAACTATGGCTGGTATGGTCGCGGCATTGTCCGGGGTGTTCTTTAGCACTCGTTTGGACGCCAAGATGAAAATCAGCTTGGAAAAGCTGAAAGACAGCCTGCCACACCACTAGAGAGAGATTGAACATGGCACGTAAGAAGCATTCCAGTGTAGAAGAGGAAGCACAGATCGATATGACCCCGATGCTCGACATCGTGTTCATCATGCTGATCTTCTTCATTGTGACCACCTCGTTTGTGAAGCCATCCGGTTTGGACTACAACAAACCCAAGGCGTCCACAGCGACTTCAAAACCTTCGGCGAACATCTTTATCGGCGTCAGCAAAACCGGCGTGATCATGATGGAAAACCGTCAGGTTGATATTGAACGAGTAACCGCTAACGTAGAACGTATGTTGGCGGAGGCACCAGAAGCCGCCGTTCTGATCCAGGCAGACAAAGAAGCCCAACACGGCTTGGTTGTTAAGGTACTGGATCAGGTGAAGGCTGCTGGTATTGATAAGGTCTCGGTATCTGCGGGGAACGACTGATATGTTAAGAGCACTAGTATCTATCATTATTGGTGCTGCTGTGACTTTTGGTCTGTTCTGGTTTATGGCATTCCTGGTCGGAGGTGGCGCACAACGCGGCGACACCTCAGCCGAAACGCCAGTTATCGAGATCACAATGGACAAGCAGGATTCGAAGGCACAGAAGAAACCAAGGGTGACACCTAAGCCACCCCCACCACCAGAGCAGCCACCGAAGCCAGCGGAAACGCCACCGGATAGCTCTTCTGATATTGATACCAATATGTCATTCAATATGGGTGGAGTAGAAGCAGGCGGTCCAAGCACAGGCTTTAAGCTGGGCAACATGATGACCCGTGACGGTGATGCAACACCTATAGTGCGGATTGAACCTCAGTATCCCATTGCTGCGGCGCGTGACGGTAAAGAAGGTTGGGTACAACTTCGCTTTACCATCAACGAACTCGGTGGTGTTGATGATGTTGAAGTTATCCAGGCTGAACCGAGAAGGATCTTTGATCGTGAAGCGGTTCGTGCACTGAAGAAGTGGAAGTACAAGCCGAAGATTGTTGACGGTAAGCCGATGAAGCAACCCGGTATGACAGTTCAGCTGGACTTCACCCTGAACCAAGGAGACAGATAAGATGCAAAAAGTGAATAAGCTTGCTGCAGCCATGCTGTTGACTTTGACAGGCAGTGCAGTGCTGCTGGCGCCAATCGCCCAGGCCGCTGAGAAGTGTCCTATCGACCAGCGTCAGGCCAAGGCTGTGGGTCAAACTGCTGCCAAAAAGGTGCAGAGATCCTTTGAAGCCTATCAGGACGGTAATCTGGACGAAGCAATCGCCGTATTGCTGGAAGCCAATGCCCGTAACGACTTCGACAAGGCCTATATCGCCCGTATGTTGGGTAACTTCTACGCTGAAAAAGGTCAGATGGGCACCTCCATCAAGTACCTGAAGCAGGCGGTAGAAGCCGATATCCTCGGCGGAACCGACCACAGTGCAACGCTGAAGTTGTATGCGGATCTGCTGCTGCAGGAGAAGAAGTTTAAAGAAGCTATCACCTACTATAACAAGTGGATGGACTTCTCCTGTAAGCAAGATCCTGTGGTCTACCGTCGTATCGGTATTGCCTATACAGAATTGAAAGACTATCCAAACGTGCTGAAAACAGCGGACAAAGGTTTGTCATTGGCGGAAAAGCCTGACAAGAACCTTTATCAGCTTAAGTTCCAGGCTTACTTCAACCTCAAGCAGTACAAGAAAGCGGTTGGTGTTCTGGAAACTATGGTACCCCTGTTTCAGGACGATAAGCGTCTTTGGGTTCAGTTGGCTCAGCTCTATCTGTTGACCGAGGACTTCGACAAGGCAACAGTGACTTACGATCTGGCTTATCAGAACGGTTTCCTGGAAACCGCTGATAACATCACTCGTTTGTCGCAACTGTTGGCGTCCAAAGGTTCGGCTTATCGCGGCGCTGTGATTTTCGAGAAGCATATGAAACAAGGGCTTATCGAAAAGAATGAGAAAAACCTGTCTATGTTGGCCGGTTTCTTCCACAACGCCAAGGAGTTGAAGAAGGCCGCGGCCTATTATGGTCAAGCAGCTGCTGCCGGTAACGATGGCAAGCTGTACCTGAAACAAGGCCGTCTGCTGGCCCTGGATCAGCAGTTCAAGGAAGCGATTCCGGTATTCAAGCAAGCACTGGATGCCGGACTGCAAAACCCAGGCGAAGCTCAGTTTGAGCTGGCACTGGCCTACTTGAACCTGAAAGACTATAAGTCGGCTTACCGCCGTGCCGAATTGGCCTCCAAGGATTCCAAGACTGCACGTAGCGCCACCAGCTATCTGTCATACATAAAAGAGAAAGCGCGGATCCACAACGTTTCGCTCTAATGTGATGTCAGTGAAAAGCCCCGCAAGGGGCTTTTTTATTGTCTGAGTGTCAATGAACTTCCTTGACCCTTGAAAGGGCACTGTCCTGCTCTTCCAACTGATGGCTCAAGGTTTCGACGTCAATAAACAGGGTTTCGGGTTTCAATTCTTTGTTGGGTAAGCAAATACAGGCCGCCAGGCGATAATCCAGCCGAAGATGATGAAACTTGCTGTACTCTTCGCTGAAGGCCTTGAGCTTTTCATTAATCCGCTCAATCACTTTCTCTGTCCCCATTTTATCGACGTTGAACAGACCAAGGGCGAACAGGTGGTGGTTCATGCGCCCCAGTAGATCTGTATTGCGCAGCAAGGCTTCCTGCACCTGTTTGGCAAAGAATTCCAGCAGGTGAGGTTGGTTAACTGTTTCATGTATGTGAGGGCAAAGATACAATAGCGCCAGACTCTGGTGATCTCGCAGATGGCGATACCATTCACGGTGAAAGACTTCCATAAAATAGGTCCGGTTATAGACCCCGGTTTCCGGATCCCTGAAACCCGAGTTACTGAAGGAATAAATCATGGGTTGGCTCCGAGCTAGTGACTGCTACAAGTATAGTTAACCAATCCATCTACTGAGTTGTGACAGGAGAATAACGACAATGAAAAAAGGGTTTTTGCTGTGCTCTATTATTTTGGCGTTGAGCGCTTGCTCTAAAGAGGAGAGCACTTTGGTGACTCAGCCACAGGCGGAGCAACAGCCCGCTGCGGCAATGGCACAAACGGCAGAGCAGGCTTATCTCGCCATGGTGGATCAGTTCTTCAAGGACTACCTCAAGCTTGAGCCCATCTATGCTACCTTTGTTGGGGTCAATGATTATAACGATACTTTCGGTGGCGACCTCTCCGAGGCTTACCTCAAACAGCGCCATGAACTCAATAGCCGCTACGCCGCCCAGGCCAAGACCATAGATAGACAAGCCTTGCCCGAACAGTTGCAACTCAGTTACGACATGTTTGTCTATGACAGGGACATGGCGTTGGTGGATGAAACCTTCCCCAGCCGTTTTATGCCAATAAGCCAGTTCTACAGCACAGTGATTACCATGGTGCAGCTTGGCAGCGGTGAGAGTGCCCAGCCTTTCAATACCCCGCAGGATTACGCCAACTGGCAGCAGAGGGTGAAAGGTTTTGTCAAATGGACTGAGCTGGCGAAACAGCGTATGGATGAGGGCATTGCCAGCAAGGTTGTGCTGCCACGGGTATTGGTCGAGCGGCTTATCCCTCAGTTGCAAGCACAGTTGGTGGATAAGCCTCAAGACAGTATCTTCTACGCCCCGGTGACCAAGATGCCCGAGAGCTTCAATGCCGCCGAGCGTGCCTTGATTGAGCAGGAATATCAACAGATGATCAGCCAAGAGTTGCTGCCGGCTATCGCCTCACTCAAGCAATATTTTGAGCAAACCTATCTGCCGGCCTCGCGGGCCACTGACGGTTGGTGGGCGCTGCCTAACGGTAAAGTCTGGTATCAACATCTGGCCAATGCCCATACCACAACCACTATGGCGGTGGACGATATTCATCAAATCGGCCTCAAGGAAGTGGCGCGGATCCTCGATGAGATGGACAAGGTGCGCCAGCAAGTGGGTTTTGAAGGTGATCTCAAGGCCTTCTTTGCTTCACTGTCATCCGAGCCAGAGTACTTCTTCAGTGACAAGCAGGGCTTAATTGACGGCTATATGGTGCTCAAGGACAAGATCAATGCCGTACTGCCCGGCTACTTCAATGTGATGCCCAAGGCCGACTATGTAGTTAAGCCGGTTGAAAGCTTCCGTGAAAAATCGGCCGCCGGAGCCTCTTATGAAGCACCGGCCGTCGATGGCAGTCGTCCAGGGGTGTTTTACATCAACACCTATAACCTGAAAGCTCAGCCCAAGTGGGGCATGACCACTTTGTCATTGCATGAAGCGGCGCCGGGTCACCACTTCCAAATAGCCATCAAGCAAGAGCTGCAGGGCGTGCCTGAGTTCCAGCGTTTCAGCGGTTACACTGCCTTTGAAGAGGGCTGGGCCCTCTATGCCGAATATCTTGGAATAGAGATGGGGCTGTTTGAAGACCCATACCAGTATTTCGGCAAGCTCTCGGATGAAATGCTGCGGGCGATGCGTCTGGTGGTGGATACCGGCCTGCATGCCAAGGGCTGGAGCCGCGAACAGGCGATTCAGTATATGAAAGACAACTCTCCGCTGGCAGAAAGCGACATTATCGCCGAGGTGGAGCGCTATATGGCAATTCCTGGTCAGGCACTGTCTTATAAAGTCGGTCAGCTGAAGATCCTGGAGCTTAGAGCCCGGGCCGAGAAAGCCCTGGGGAACGACTTCGATCTCAAGGCCTTCCACGATCAAATTCTCACCACGGGTTCCTTACCCATGGCGGTGATGGAAGCCAAGATAGATCTCTGGATAGAAAAACAGCTGAAGCAGAAAGCATCAGCCTGAGACCAGACTTAAGTCGAGTCTTTGATAAGCAAACTCAAAACGCCGTCATCAGACGGCGTTTTTCATTTTCAATTCAAGGCTTGCCATTATTGTTGTGTCAGTTAACTTCTGACACAGAATGATATTATACTGGCTGGCCTTGTTCGGTGAACCACCGAAAAAGGCCACTTGGCCAAGATTACTGAGGAGCAAATTATGGTGCAGGCAACAGCAAGACATCTACTGGTAAAGACCGAAGAGGAATGTGCCAGCTTGAAGCAACAGATTATCGATGGCGCCGATTTTGCCGAGTTGGCCCGTAAACATTCCGCCTGCCCTTCAGGAGCCCAAGGCGGTGAGCTGGGCTCTTTCGGCCCGGGTATGATGGTGCGCGAGTTTGATGAAGTGGTGTTCAGCGCGCCGCTTAATGAAGTACAGGGGCCGGTCAAAACCGCTTTTGGTTTTCACCTGCTTGAAGTTACCAGTCGCGATTAAGCTGTAAGAGTTTAAGCAAGTGATAGAAATCTATACCGATAGACTCAGGCTCAGGACTCTGACGGCGCAAGATTGGCCGGCGTTTCTGGCGCTGCATTGCGATCCTGAGGTGGGCCGCTTTGTACGTGAGCCGGAGCCGCAGGAGCAGATTAAAGCCAAGTTTGAGCAGCGAAGCCAGCCTTGGTGTTACGAGTCCGGGGATTGGCTGACGCTGGTGATTGAAGAACTGGGCAGCGACTGCTTTGTTGGCTTGACCGGCTTTTACTGTGTCGATCCTGAGCTGGCGCAGGCCGAGGTAGGTTACCTGTTGCATCCGGATATGCAGGGGAAGGGCTATGCCACAGAGTCGCTGCGCGGGGTAATAGATTGGGGCTGTTTGAGCTTCAATATTCACAAGTTCATCGGTCACTGCGCCAATGACAATCTGGCTTCGGCCAAGGTCATGGAGAAATGTGGCTTCGAGCTTGAGGGAATATTGCGGCACAACTTCCGTATCGGCGATCTTTGGGTGGATGACAGAGCCTATGGCCTGCTCAGCGATGAGCGTCGTTGACTTCTCTCCCCCAAGCGGATGCTTGCTGCTATAATCCGCCCCAAATAGAGTCAATTCCAGCAAGGCAAGGTCACAGTGACACAGAAAATGAGCGAATTCACCCTCAATAGCGGCGATGAGTATATTGAGCTTTATAAGGTGCTGAAGGCAGAAGGCATGACCAGTGCCGGCGCCGAGGCCAAGCATGTGATTGCCGAAGGGCTGGTGCTGGTCAATAACGAGGTTGAAACCCGCAAGCGCAAGAAACTGCTGCCGGGCGATCTGGTCAGCTTCAACGGCGAAACGGTTAAAATAGTTGCGGCGCAATAGGCGCAAGGGGAACAGAATGCAATTTCCAGATGATGACAACGGCAAGATGCTGCAGGCAATGCAGGAGTCGGGTATCGACTTGAGCAAGCCTTTGGATGTGGACTTTTTCCTGGTGTTTGATGATCAGCGCGACGCTGAATCGGCATTGGAAGATCTGAGTCAATCCGAGCTGGCCGGCGAAGTTGAGCTGCAGTTCAACGAAGAGATTGAAAAGTGGGAGCTGATTGTCTGCATCAATATGGTGCCCGAGTATCAGGCTTTGGTGGCGCGCGAAACCGAGCTGAACAGCTTTGCCGCCGAGTTTGACGGTATGACAGATGGTTGGGGCGTGATGCAGCATCAGGACGGCGATGACGAGTTTGCCGATGATGACCATGAGTGTGATGAGCACTGCCACCACTGAAGATAAGTGAATTTTTCCTGAGCCACCCAAATTTGGGTGGCTTTTTATTCTGCACTCACGGATTGCCAATCTCAGGGAGAGTGATATGGCCAAACACATCAGTTTTGGAACCCCGGTCAACGACGCCGAGCGCTGGGCCTTTGAACTGCTGGGTGATGAGTTACCCAAAGATTATCTGCTGCTGACCAATATTGAGATCCCGACTCAGTCCGGGCAAGCGATGGAGGTGGATGCTCTGGTGGTCGGCGAGTGGGGCGTGTATGTCATCGATGTCAAAGGCTATATCGGCCGACTCAATGCCGGTCTGCACGCTTGGTCGCTGGATGGTCGCGAGGTGGACAACAGCCTGTCCAAGGCCAATTATGTTGCCAGAGTTTTGGCCGGTAAGCTGAAGAACAAGATCCCGGTCGGTGTCTATGCTCCCTGGTGCCAAGGCATGGTATTTGTAACAGGTCACAAGGGCGAAGCCATAGAGCTGGAGAAGCAGGACGGTGCCCTGAGCATCTATACCCCAAGGCAGATCATCGCTGCGCTCACCAAAGAGTGGGGCCTGACGGCTCCCCATAAGCACCAGATCAATCAGCGTCAGAAAGAGGCGGTGTTGGACACTCTGGGGCAGGTGGCTCTGGTGGAACAGCGCAACAATAAAATACAGGATTTTATCAAGCTCAAATGCCTGTTCCTGCAAAGTGGC
Organism: Shewanella sp. K8; assembly: GCF_028823715.1. Taxonomy (NCBI): domain Bacteria; kingdom Pseudomonadati; phylum Pseudomonadota; class Gammaproteobacteria; order Alteromonadales; family Shewanellaceae; genus Shewanella; species Shewanella sp. K8. The sequence continues at coordinate 85,524 of NZ_JAPEHY010000007.1, read as the reverse complement.
CTCGAAGTCTGGCAGGCCGAGTACAATCCCGGCGGCTGGACCGCGCCCTGGCTGCTGAAAATTCTGATCCCTACCCATTTCGAGCAGCTTTCTGAAGCAAGACAGCATGAAGAGCGGCTGCGGGGGGAGTTTCAACGGTTACAGAAACTGTCCGGTTGCAGCGGCGTGCCTTACTCTGCGCCCCTTATTCAGGATGGCGAGCAGTTGGTGTTGCCTATTCGCATGCCAAGAGGTGTGCCTATTCATCTGCTGGAAATCGAGCGGCTCAGCATCTATCAACTGCTGGAGATACTGCGCCGCGGGGCCACCAGTCTGTCGCAAATTCATCGGCGTAATATCTGTGTCGGTGGCTGGGATGAGCACTGCCTGTTTATCGGTGATGATGGCGAAGTCGAGTTTATCGATATCCGTGATGACATCAGTATCGACGAGGATCTCAGGCGCTATGCCGAGCGATTCTTGCCCCTGGCGCTGGCCACTCATCAGCCACGTATCTATCTCTGGTTCCAGCGAGTCGCGGCAGGGCGGGGCGCGGATCTTGATGAGCTTAGAGCCGACCTCAGCGCGCTTATCGAAACTGGAGTCTGTGACAGCCTGGATAGCGATACAGAGATAGCCGAGGGCAGCGTTATCGACCATCACTTCCGCCTCGAAGAAGTTATCTATCAGGCAGCTCACAGTGAACTCTGGCGCGCCACTCACCTTCAGGGACAGTTCGATGTCGGGCTGTCTGTCTACCGTTTTTTGCAGCAGGACTGGCCAGGTCTTAATCATCAATACCGCAGCCTGAGCCGCATTTATCACCCCAATGTGGAGCGGGTATTGGCCTTTGGCGAACTTGGCGGCAGCGACAGGGTCTTCATTGCCAGGGCCTGGGAGCGAGGAGTTGCTTTGGATTGCGCCGAGATCCAATCGCCGCAACAGGTGATAGACTGGTTTCGGCAGTTGCTGACGGCACTGCAGTACCTCCACAGACTGGATATTTTCCATCGTGCCATCTGCCCGAAGAATATTGTTTGCAATGGCGATAGCGCCGTGCTTTTGAACTTTGGCCTGGGTCAGGACATAGCGGCCAGGCACTATGCTGCTCAATATGCCGACCCGGATCTCTGGGCCCTTGAAGGGGATGCCGAACGGGATCTCTATGGTTTGGTGGCCAGTTTTATTGATGTGTTGACCCCTATAGAGCTCAAGGGCGATGCCGGCCCTTCGGGTATGCTCAGGGCTCTTGATGCCTTCGATCCCCGTTGGTTGGGAGAGTCTTTGTTTGCCATGTGCCACAAAGTGCTGCGCTTTGAGGTCAGTCTGGCGGACAATGCCGACTACTTGCCACTGTTTGGCTTCAAGCGGTAGGGCGCAAACTCAGACAGCAGCCAATCGATAAACAGCGCCGATTTACGTGGCAGGCTGCTGGACTTGGGGGTTAACAGATAATAGCTGTAGGGGCTGACAAAGGGCGCTTCAAAGGGGATCACCAGAGTGCCGGCCTTGAGTTGATCTTCGATAAAGAAACGCGGGATCAGTGCCGCCCCCATGCCGCTGGCGGCGGCCTGACTCAGCATATAGAAATGCTCGACGCCAAACTTCTGCTCTGTGGTCAATGTTATCCCCAGTTGCCTGGCCCAATAAGGCCAAAGCTCAGGACGGGTGGTGTGCTTCAGCAGCGTCACCTTGTTGATGTCCTCGGGCCGTTTCAATTTAGGGGCCAGCAGCGGCGAGCATACCAGGCACAGCTCTTCATCCATCAGTTTGATCACATTCATCCCCTGAGGCTCGCTGGTGGCGGAGCGAATGGCAATGTCGTAGCGACCATTGGCAAAGTCGACAGCGAAGTCGCCCATAGTGAGATCCACATACAGCTGTGGAAAGTGTGACTTGAACTCCTCCATTCTCGGGATCAACCAGTTGATGGTCAGGCTGGGTAACACATTGATGGCCAGGGTCTGCGCCTTGAGACTTTGACGTTTCAGCTCGGCGGTGGCATTGGCCAGGGTCTGCAGTGCTGCCTGCACCTGCGGCAGGTATTGTCGCCCCTCATCTGTGAGCGCCAGTTGCCTGTGTTGACGCACAAACAGGCTGAATCCCAGGAAGTTCTCAAGTAGGCGCACCTGTTTGCTGATGGCACCGTGGGTCACATACAACTCCTGCGCCGCCAGAGTGATGCTTTGCAGCCTTGCCGCTGCCTCGAATGAACGCAGGGCATTGAGAGGAGGTAATTCCTGAAGCATGTTTTCTCCGCTGTTTTTTATGTGAGAAAATCTCACGCATAGGCGAGAATAACTCCTTTGCCTTTTGGGGGCAAACTGCGTCTAATAGCAATCCTTCAACTCTGTATTCGACAACATAAAAAATGGCATTTGAACTCACTCTGCAATTGGCTACGGTTCTGTTTTTTGTCGCCCTGGTAGCGGGCTTTATTGACTCTATCGCCGGTGGCGGTGGTCTGTTGACTATTCCGGCGCTTATGTGGGCCGGACTGCCTCCGGCGGCGGCACTCGGTACCAACAAGCTACAGGCCTGTGGTGGCAGTTTCTTCGCCAGTCTTTACTTTGTGCGTAAGGGAATGGTGAAGCTGGGGGAGATGAAACTGGCAATTGGCTGCGCCTTTGTCGGCGCCTCAGTCGGTACGGTTCTGGTTCAGCTGATAGATGCCAGTGTGCTGGAGTTGGTGCTGCCGTTTCTTATTTTGGCTATTGGTTGTTACTTCCTGTTTTCCAAGAAAATCACCGAAGATGACCGCGCCAGGGTTCTGACCCCGGGGGTATTTGCCTTTACCGCCGCACTCGGGGTGGGTCTGTATGATGGCTTTTTCGGTCCGGGCACCGGCAGCTTCTTTGCCCTGGCGTTTGTGTCTTTGGCGGGTTTCGGCCTGGCCAAGGCGACGGCTCATGCCAAGGTACTGAATTTTTCCACCAATATTGCTTCGCTCATCTTTTTTGCCCTCGGCGGCAAGGTGGTGTGGCTGCTGGGATTGGTGATGCTGGCAGGGCAGGCAGCCGGGGCGACTCTGGGCTCACGTCTGGTGATCACCAAGGGCAGCAAGATCATCAAGCCGCTGGTGGTGGTCATGTCGCTGGTCATGAGCCTCAAGCTGCTGGCCGATCAATATCAGTGGAGTTTTTAAACCTAAATAAGGCATACGGCTGAGTGGTAAGCACTCGGCCGGAGAACCTCGGCGGGCGCATATACTATTGCATTGATTTTGCATACCATAAGGCTCACGTATCCGCCTGTAATCTTAGCGCCCAATGAAATTTATCCATACCTCGGACTGGCATATCGGTCGGCAACTGCACAACGAGTCGCTGCTGGATGAGCAAGCTCATATGCTTGAGCAGATAGTGGCGCTTGCCGCTGAGCATCAGGTTGATGCCCTGGTGGTTGCCGGTGACATATACGACCGCTCGATCCCGCCTGCCAGCGCGGTTGCCCTGCTGGATAAGTTCCTCAATACCCTGCTCAATGAGCATCAAATTCCTGTGCTTATGATAGCCGGCAATCACGACGGCCAGGAGCGGCTTGGATTTGCGGCGCAGCAGATGGCCGCCAGTGGCCTTTATATTAGCGGCCCGCTGCAAGCGCAAGTTAAGCCGCTTATCCTCAAAGGCCGTGACGGCGATGCCTGTTTCTATCCCATTCCCTATGCCGAGCCGGCGCAGGTAAGGCATGTGCTGGAGGTGGATGCCAGCAGTCACCAGCAGGCGATGGCCTGCTTGCTGGATCAGGTTCAGGCGCACGACAGCCAAGGCTTGCCCCAGGTAGTGGTGGCCCACTGTTTCCTCGATGGCGGCAGTGAGTCTGAATCCGAGAGGCCCTTGAGTATCGGCGGCGCCGATAAAATCGACCCTGCACTCTTTTGCGGCTTTGACTACGCGGCGCTCGGGCATCTGCATGGCCCGCAATACAAGGGCGCCGAGCACGTGCGCTATTCGGGCTCGCCGCTGAAATATTCCTTCAGTGAACACAAACAGAAAAAATCCGTGACTCTGGTGGAGCTGAACGCAGGACATACCCCAAAAATCACCCTGCTAGCGCTAAAACCCAGGCGGGATGTGAGGGTGATTGAAGGCCTGCTCGATGAACTGCTGCAACAGGGCGAAAAAGATCCGGGGCGAGAGGACTACCTGATGGTGCGTCTGCTCGATACCCAGGCGCTGCTGGATCCCATGGCCAAGCTGCGCGGCGTCTATCCCAATGTGCTGCATCTGGAGCGCACGGGCCTGATGTCCCGGCAGCAGGGGCAGGAGATTGGCCGCGACAGAATCAAAAAAGGCGAGCTCGACATGTTCAGCGATTTTTTCAGTCAGGTACAGGGTGAGGCCATGACAGAGGCGCAGCAGCAGACCATGAGCCGTTTGATTGAAGAGTTGCACAGGGAGCAGGAACAATGAGACCGCTGATTTTGGAAATGCGCGCCTTCGGCCCCTTCGCCGATTGTCAGCGCATCGACTTTACCGAGCTGGGCGACAAGCCGCTGTTTCTGATCAATGGCCCCACAGGGGCGGGCAAGACCACGATTCTGGATGCCATCTGTTTTGCCCTGTACGGCAAAACCACAGGGAACGAGCGGGAAGGCAGCCAGATGCGCTGCGATAATGCCGATGACGGCCTGCTCACCGAAGTGTATTTCAGTTTTGAATTGGGGCAAAAACGCTACAGCATTCGCCGCTGTCCCGAGCAGCAAAGAGCTAAAAGCCGCGGCGATGGTTTTACCCTGCAAAAGAGCGAGGCGGAACTCAAGCGGCTGTTGCCCGATGGCACCGAAGAGTTGCTGGTGGCCAGCAAGGTCACGGATGCCAACGCTTGCATCGAAGAGTTGACTGGCCTGGATGTGGATCAGTTTCGCCAGGTGATGGTGCTGCCCCAGGGTAAGTTCCGCGAGCTTTTGCTGGCGGACTCTAAAGAGCGGGAAAAGATCTTCAGCCAGCTGTTTCAAACCCATATCTACCGCCGCATTGAAGAGCGCCTCAAACAGCAGGCGCTGGAAATCAAGGCAAAGGCCAGAGACTTGCAATCACGCCGCGCCGGGATTTTGGAAACTGCCGGTGTCGAGAGTCTCGAGCAGTTGACCGCGGAAATTGCCGCTCTGACCCCCTCTTTGACCGAAGCGACAAGTAACAAACAAAAAGCCAGCGATGCCTTGACCCAGAGTGCCAAGACGCTCGATAACGCCAAGGCGTTAACCGCCGAGTTTGAGCGCCGCAAGCTGCTGCAAACCCAGCTTGATGCGCTTGAGCAGCGGCGCGCTGAAATCGAGCTGCACCAGCAGACATTGGAGAAAGCCCGCAAGGCTGAAAAGTTGCTGCCAAGCCTCAAAGAGTTGCAGTTTCGCCAGCAGGAGTGGCAGCAGGCTAAAGCCAAGGAAGCTGACTATGCCAGGCAGTTGCAGAGCGCTGAGCAGCGTCTGAAACAGGCCACAGATGATAAGGCTACACTCGCCGAGTTGGATGAGCACGGCAATAGGCTGCGACGGGAGCTTGAACAACTCGACAAGCTGCAGCCGGCTATTAACGAGCTTAAGCAACTGACCGAGGAGCATGAGCTTGGCCTAGTGGAGTTTGGGCGCCTTGAGCGGGCAGAGCAGCAGAGTCGCACTGAGCTGGAACAATGGCAGCAGCAACAACAAAAGCTTAAATCAGAGGCGAACGAACTATTCTCAAGCGCCGAGCGCCAAGGGCCGTTGCATCAGGCACTGGCGGCGTTGAACACTCGCCTGGAGAAGACGGAGCAGCTCGGGCACATTAAGCAAAAATGGCAGCAAGCCCAAGCTGGCCTGCAGCAGGCCGAGGCCCATGGTCATCAATGCAAGGCCGAAAGACAGAGCGCCGAAACGGAACATCAAAGGTTGCAACTGGCCTGGCATACAGGGCAGGCGGCTATTCTGGCGGCTAAGCTGCAGCCTGGGCAACCTTGCCCTGTATGCGGCGGCTTGGAACATCCGGCACCGGCCGAAATGGCGCAGGATATTCCGGGTGAAACCGAGCTCAACCGAGCGAGAGACGCCGAGCAGCAAGCCACGGCAAGGCATGAGGCGGCCCGCAGCGATTATCGCAATATCAAGCGGCAAACCGAGGAGTTGCAGCTCGAACTGCAGCGCTTGAGCGCTGAGCTACAGGCCTGTGCTGCAGCAGATGTTATGGCTGATGTTAAGACTGATGCTACGATTGATGCGGCAATGGATGCCGACTCTTATGCCAAAGCCGATCTCACTATGGAAATAGACAGGCTTGTGTCCCGGCGCAGGCAGCTGCTCAATGAATTGCAACAGGCCGAAGCTGCTCAAACCCGCCTCAATAACTGCAGGCAACAATTGCAGCAGGCCGAGCAGCAAGTGGAGCAGCGACTCAAACACAGAGAGACTCAATTACAACAGTTGCAGCAGCTAAGAGAGCAGTTGAGTCTAGCGGGTGCCCGTAAAGACACGGCGCTTGCTGCTCTGCCCAATGAATATCATTCTTTGGCAGCCGAGGCGGCGCTTGAACTGATGGCGCGGCAACTTGAGCAAAAGCAGAGTGAGTGGCAACAGCTCAAACAACAACAACAAGATATCAATCAACAGTATACCGAGGCCGTCAGCCAGCATAAGGCACTGATGCAGGCATTGGCATCGAGCCGTGAAGACAACGCCCGGGCCGAGCAGTTTGCCATCAAAGCACAACAAACGCTTGATGATGCCCTGAAACAATCTGGATTTGCCGGCCGTCAGGCGTTGGAACAGGCGCAGCTGGATGAAGCGCAGATGCAGGCATTGGCTGAGAAGATAGAGGCCTGGCGCACTCAGCGCTCGGAGCAGCAGACGCTGCTCAAAGCCATGGATGAGCGGCTCGCCGGACAAAGCCTGCCTGAGCTTGGGCAGCTTGAAAGCCTCTGGCAGCAACAGCAGCAGCAACTCGCCGAGGCGGAGGATGCCTGGCAGACGCTCAACAACCGAATGCAAAGCCTTAAAGGCACAGAAGCCCAGCTCAATAAAGAAGCGTTAGCCGCTCAGGCGCTGGAGCAAGAGTACGCCCTTATCGGCACTCTGAGTGATGTGGCCAATGGCAACAGTCATAGCAAGGTGAGTCTGCAGCGCTTTGTGCTCAGCGTCTTGCTCGATGATGTGCTGCTCGAGGCCAGTCGCCGTTTGGCGCTGATGAGCAAAGGCCGCTACCGCTTGCTGCGCAAAGAGGACAGGGCCAAGGGCAATAAGGCCTCCGGTCTGGAGCTTGAGGTGGAAGATGCTTACAGCTCCAAAGTGCGTCCGGTGGCCACACTCAGCGGTGGTGAGAGCTTTATGGCGGCCTTGTCGCTGGCGCTGGGGCTCTCTGATGTGGTGCAGGCCTACGCCGGCGGTATCAAGCTCGATACCCTGTTTATCGATGAAGGCTTTGGCAGTCTGGATCAGGACTCGCTGGAGCTGGCGGTTCGCACCCTGATGGATCTGCAATCCAGTGGCCGCATGATAGGGGTTATCTCCCACGTATCCGAGATGAAAGAGCAGATAAGCTGCCGTATTGATATCAACAAGCATGCACTGGGCAGCAGTATTCGCCTGGTTACAGTTTGATGCAAATGGGGCAATTTTGTCGGTCAATTCCGAAATTCACCCAGTAATCATGGGGTTTTGGCGAATAATACTTGTCTCAGGGACTTTTTTTGATATAAGTTTGCAGCTGGCCCCTTGAAAACAGGGGATCCAGCTATTGGTTTTTCAGTTTGAACTCGGTGAGGCAACAGTTGCAGACAGATAGAATATCCTGGTTGAGTATGATCCCTATGCGTTTGCAGGCCTTACCCGCTTTTCACAAGAAGCTGCTGCTCAGCTCAGGTTTGTTGGTGGGTGCGGCACTGCTTTGGCCCGGAACTCACGAAGTCACCCCACAACGTATTCCCTTGCATCTGGATATTGAAGCTCTGCTGCCTCAAGTCGGCACTGAGCCTTCGGTTGTTGAAGTCGCCGGCCCGGATTTTGAACGTGTTATCCAAAGTGGTGACACCCTCAGCGTATTGTTCCAAAAGGCAGGTGTCGGCCAGCAAACCATGTACAAGGTGTTGGAAGCCGATTTGGATATCTTGGCACTCGATACCCTGCAACCGGGTAACAGGATCCGTTTCTGGCTCGATGAGCAGGGCAATCTTACCCAGCTGGAACTCTACTTCAACGCCGCACATCAGGTGCTGTTCAAGCGCTTCGACGATGGCGGCTATGGGGTGGAAGAGATCAACATCGAAGGTTTCTGGCAAAACCGGATTGTCAGCGGTGAAATCCAGGGGTCTTTCTATCGTTCGGCGCAGCGGGTCGGCCTGAGCGCCGCCGAAATTCAAAAAATTGAGAGCCTGCTGAAGGAAAAGCTCAATTTTGCCCGGGATCTGCGTGCCGGTGACCATTTTTCAGTGCTGATGAATGATCAGTACATAGAAGGGGAGTCGACCGGTGTCAGTCAGGTGCTGGGATTACGCATTCAAAACGGCCGCAATGAAATCACCGCGTTTCAGAGCACGGATGGCAACTTCTATGATGAGAAAGGTCAGAGCCTGGCGCGGGCATTTCAGCGGATCCCGCTGGAGAAACGTTACCGTATCAGCTCATCATTCAACCCCAATCGCCGTCACCCGGTCACAGGGCGGGTTTCACCCCATAACGGTACCGACTTTGCAGTGCCGATAGGCACCAGGGTAGTGGCGCCGGGCGACGGTGTGGTGACACTGGTAACCAATCACAGATTCGCCGGTAAATATATAGTGATAGAGCACGGCAACAAATACCGTACCCGGTATCTGCACTTGTCCAAACCTTTGGTGCACAAGGGGCAGAGAGTCAGCCGTGGCCAGGTTATTGCGCTTTCTGGTAATACCGGGCGCTCGACCGGGCCGCATCTGCATTATGAATTTCATGTTAATGGTCGGCCAGTCAACCCAATGAAGGCGGATATCCCCATGGCCAGCCAACTCTCCAAAGAGCAGATGCGTGAGTTCAGCCAATTGGTCAGTACCCGCAAGATGATGATGGATCTCGGTTAAATCCGCTTATTGGTTTTGCAGTAGCCAGCGCTCAACGGTGCTGGCTTTTTTATAAGCAAATTTTACCCATCCAGGCCCATTTGTTAGGGTGTGGAGAAAGCCTGAGTGCAACAGGAGGAAAAATGAAGTTATGGCATGCACTGGTATTAATGTTAATGAGCCTGGCGTTGCCGGTTACGGCGGCCGAAGAGCCCCCAAAACCCTATTCTGAGCAGAGTATTTACGACAAGCCCTTGATGGAGCGCTATGTGCTCGATGAGCTCAAGTCGATACGGCAAGACATGCAGTCGCTGGAAAAACGGGTCACGGTCGATATTACCGACCGAGAGTTGGCGGTGGCCGACAAGTCGATGAACTATGCCAATGTGACTGTGACCTACTTCTTCTATCTTATCGCTGCCGCGGTGTCACTGATTGCTCTGGTAGGTTGGCAGTCACTCAAGGATATTCGCGACAAAACCCAGGAGATGGCCAACGAGAAGCTGGAGGCGATTGCTGCCCAGTATGAGAAAAAGTTTCAGGAAATGGAACGTGAGCTGAAACGCAAGAGCCGGATCATTACTGAAAACAACAAGGAAATTGAGCGGATCAACGAGATACACAACCTGTGGATCCGTGCTCAACATTCGCAGACGCCGGAGCAGCGAATCGAGATCTACAACGATATCCTCAAAATACGTCCGGGCGATCTCGAGGCCTTAACCTACAAGGCCGATGCCGCCATGGAAATGGGCGAGTATCATTGGGCCTTGAGCATCTGTAACCGGGTGTTGGAAGTGGATCCCAAGAACGCCAATGCACTTTATCAGCGGGCCTGCGCCTTTACCCGTATGGGCTCGGAAGAGCAGGCGATTTCCGATCTGGAATTGGCTGTGGGTTTCAGTGCCTCACTCAGTGAGGCGGCCAAGGAGGAGAAAGACTTTGATTCCCTGCATGGCTACAAACGTTTTGACGATCTGATCAGCGACGACTGACAGTGAACCCAGCAGGCCGGGACGGTTCTTGAAGCGGAAAGGGTTAGCCTGCCTGCTGTAGCCGCTGCTGATACTTAAGGGCGCAGCGGCACAGTTTGCCCTTGAGTGCCGGGCAGCCGCCACAGGGGGATTTCTTAAAGGGTCGCAGCGCAAAGCTCATGCTGCCGGTCTGAGGTTTTAGACTGTGAAGCTGCCCAAGAGAAGGTTGATTGGCGGCAATCCAACTGCCGGCACGGTTTTTCAGTTCCGCCTTGAGCAGTTTTTTTTGTGGCTTCTTGAGTTTCTTTTGCCGGGAGAGTTCTGTGGGCAGTTGCTGCTCTAATGCGCTAACCAAGTCTTTGCCAAGGCGTTTGCGGCTGGACTTGCCAAGTGCTGGCAGCGTCTTTTTCAGCGCTTTATTGGCCTGTTTATGGCATATCTTGGAAACATGCTTGCTTATCTTGGGCATAAACCACTCCACATCTTGCCGGTATCTTCATCTGTGCCAAGGCCGGTCAAAAGAAGCTGTCAGAAGGGTACTGACGATAACTTTTGGAAAGGCTGTTTGAAAAGCAGATACCAAAAACTAAAGCTGATTTTAAATGAAAACTATTATCAGTCAATATGCGGTTGATTTTATAACGCTTGGGTCTTTTGAGGGCAGGTCTTGGCGGGAACCGCTTCGAATAACGGCTGGATAGTAACTGGATATATTACAGGAAGCCCAGGAGCCGCACTTTTATAACCAAGTGGCTTTTTGAATGCAGCTCTAACACTTACATTGGGTAGGGGTCTTGGTTGGCGTCCAGCAAGCTGAGGTAGATCCTGAGCTCAAACTCCAACTGATGGTAGTCAGGCTCTATATAGGTGCACAGTTTGTAGAAGGCCTTGTTGTGCTCTTTCTCCCTCAAGTGCGCCAACTCATGCACCACCAACATACGCAAAAAAGCTTCGGGTGCCCGTTTCAGGCGGGAGGAGATACGGATTTCGTTCTTGGTCTTGAGTTTGTGCCCTTGCTTACGGGCGGCGTAGGTATGCAGCCCCAGCGCCTGATGGCTGAGGCTGATCTTGTCGTCGAAACACACTTTGGCAAGCGGGTTTGATTGACGCAGATAAGTTTGCTTCAGCGCCTGGGTATAGTCCCAAAGCGCTTTATCACTGCGGATCTGGTGTAGCTCGGGATGGCGTTTTCGCAGGTATTCTCCCAGCTTGCCCGCTTGCCTGAGCTGCTGAACCTGCTGCTTTATCTCGTCGCTGTAGTGGGCCAGATAATCAAAACCGCTCAAGGGCTCAGACCTTCTTGTAGATCCGCATCTGCTGGAAGGCGTACGCGGCGTCAAAGGCGTTTTGCTGGAACTTTTTCAGCTCCAGGCCGCTGAAGTCCACTTGCGGTGGATTGCGTTTCAGCTGCTCTTTAATGCTTTGAGGTGTCAGCATTGTTACCGGCAACTTACCCAGTTGAATGGCTGCCTCGAACTTGAAACTGGCGGAGCTGCCGGCCAGCTTACCCTTGTATTCGCGCTCGATAATCACTATGTGTTCGACCTGATAGTCTTCCATCAACTTATTGAAGGCGAATTGGAACTCCCTAATCGCTTCCTGGCTGGCAGGATTGCTCAAGGTAAATGAGTGACGGCGGCAATCGGGGACGTTGAATACGTCACCCTGGGCGCTCAGCAAACAGATGACGGCTTCGCCGCCTTTTAATTCAACAGCACAAACTTTCATGGTATTCCTTGTGGTTCATCATGCCGCACCGGCGGCTAATGTTAATCTTATGACTCGGAGCCGCTTTCATCGCCGTTATCTACTGGAGCGGGTTTACGCCTCATAGGGGCATCGCCCACATCCACCCCGGTAATAAAGCGTTTGTCTCTGCCGGACTTGGCCTTGCCCGGTTTAGCCGCTGTCTTGCTGCGGCCCTTGGGCTTGCTGGCCTTGGCGTTCTTGGGTTTGCTGCTCTGGCGCTTGGGATCGGCAAGGCCACTGAATTTGGGTTCTAGCCCCTCAAGGGTACTGAGCTCGAAGCGGCGACCGAGAAAGTTCTGCAGCTTCTTGAAGTTGAACCAGTCCTTGGGACCCACCAGAGACAGGGCGTCGCCCTTGGCACCGGCGCGGCCGGTACGGCCGATACGGTGGACATATTCTTCGGCGAATTTGGGCATGTCGAAGTTGACCACCAAGGACACATTCACCAGATCCAGACCGCGGGAGGCGACGTCGGTTGTCACCAGAATTTGCTGCTGGCCACGGCTGAACTGATCCATTATCTGGTTGCGGGCGCTTTGGCGCAGTTCACCACTGAGCGCCACGGCGCTGTAGCCTTCTTGCTTGAGCTTCTCGGCTAATCTGTCGGTATCCTGGCGGGTGGCGGTGAAGATGATCACCTGGCGCTGTTGCTCGCGCTTTAGCAGCTCAGTCAGCAGCGCCTCTTTATGATCCAGATGGTCACAGAGGAAAATACGCTGGTGTATGTCCTGATGCTCGGCATTGGCGGCGCCAATGGCTACGTGCAGTGGATCATTGAGCAAGGTGGCGGCGATGTCATTGACCTCTTCATGTTCCAGAGTGGCCGAGAACATCAGGGTTTGACGCCGTCTATGGTTGGCAGCGTCGTTGATTGCCTTGAGTTGCGGGGCAAAGCCGAGATCCAGCATGCGGTCGGCTTCGTCAAGAATAAGCAGTTCCAGCCCTTCCAGATACAGATGGCGTTGTGACAGGTGGTCGGCAATCCGTCCCGGGGTGGCGACGATAAAGTGTGGATCCCGCGCCAGCGCCTTGGCCTGATCGTTGAAGTTTTCCCCGCCAAGCACACTGATGGCTCTATATTGGGTATTGGCAACCAACAGACGCAGCTGGGCGTAGACCTGGTTGGCCAGCTCACGTGTCGGCAGGAGTATCAGTACCCTGGGATCGCGCTTGCTGAGTGCCTTGGTGGAGATCACCCTTTGCATTGCCGGCAGCAAAAAGGCCAAGGTCTTTCCCGAGCCCGTCTTGGATGAGGCCATCAGGTCTTTCCCGGCCAGCGCTACGGGAATCGCTTCACGCTGAATTTCGGTAGGCTCGTCGATACCCATATGCTTAAGGGTTTGCAGCAGACGCTGATCCAGCGAAAAATCGGAAAAATGCAAAGGTAAGCTCCTCAATAAAAACGACCGCATATTATAACGGCTTTTGTGGCGCTGGGCATGTATTTAGTCAAAGGAGTGTCGAAACAGCGGCGACTTTTGCTTAAAAAGGTCGCAAGCTCATGCCTGAAAGCCTGCCGGATAAAATCTGGAGCCGCTCCGGCTTCGGGTGTATGCTGCTTTGGCTGAATGGCATAGCTTGGAGTTTTTTAAGGAGAGAGGATGGCGCAGAGTCATAACCCTTGTATCGGTATTGCCCTCGGAAGTGGCGCCGCCAAAGGATGGGCCCACATAGGAGTACTCAAAGGTCTGGCAGCCATGGGGGTGCATCCGGCCAAGGTGGCCGGTTCATCCATAGGTGCCCTGGTCGGTGCGGCCTATGCCAATGAGCGTCTCGAAGAACTGGAAGACTGGGTGCGCAGTTTTTCCAGTTGGGACGTGTTGGGATTGATGGATATCAGCTGGGGCCGGGGCGGGCTCATCAGTGGTGACAAGGTGTTCAATGCCATTCAGGACCGCATCGGCGATCTCTTGATTGAGGAGCTCAAATATCCCTTTACAGCGGTGTCGACCGACCTCTACTCAGGGCAGGAGATCTGGTTCCGTCAGGGCGACTTGCGCCAGGCTGTCAGGGCTTCCTGCTCCATGCCGGGGATCATGTCGCCGGTGCGTCAGGGTCATCGTTGGTTGGTGGATGGCGCAGTGGTGAATCCCATTCCCGTGTCTGTGGCCAGAGCCATGGGGGCCAGTTTGGTGATAGGTGTCGATCTGCATGGTCACAGGCGCGAACAGTTGCAGGTACTGCCGGTGGCACTCAACAGTGAAGAGCACTCATTACAGAACAAAGTGGTGGGGCATTCCTCCGAGAACGGTTTTATGGATCTGTTGGCCAAGGGCAAGGATTATATTTCCGGCCTGACCGACAAGTTCTCCCTCGGCAATAAGGCCGAACCCGGCATGTTGGCTGTGATGTCACAGTCGATGGATATTCTGGAGCAGCGCCACAAGCGCGCGCGCTTGATGGGGGATCCACCGGATATCTGTATCGTGCCCAAGGTGTCTGACATAGGCACCATGGAGTTTCACCGTGCCAGCGAAGCCATTGCCGCCGGTGAGAAGGCGGTGCAGCAGGCCTCGCATCTGATTGATGCGGCGTTGGGGCGTCTCTGAAACAGGCGCTTTTTGTTAGAGCTTGGTATGGGCACACTTCCTGCATAGTCAGCACATCATCAGCATCAAGGCGCTTCAAGGGCGATTTTTTGACAATCTTGTCTTAAAAACAACCGCTTGGGCGTCGATATGACGGAAAACTGACATGCAGCCTATCCATTCCTCTGTGGATCCCAGATTGTCCGGGGTCGATGCCTATGGCGTCAACAATCGTCTTACCAGCGGCAGCGGCCTCTCGGTTGTCGACACTGAAACGGTCAATGACAGCAAGAGCCAGGGTTCAGCCTCGGCAAACATAGGGCAGGACAGCATATCCCTCTCCAACGATGGTAAAAGAGCCGCGCGGGTGCAGGAGTTGGCCAAGGAATTTTTCGGCTCAGGCCAGTTCAGCAGTGCCGATTTACCCAAGCTGCTGGCGCGCCTCGGCGACGAAGGGCTGTTGTCTGAAAGCCAGATGGCCAGATTGCAGGGCAGCGGCCTGATGGGAGTTGATACCAAGGATAACGCCAGCCTCAAGGAGTTTATTCAAGGCCAGATTGGTTTGCTCAGACAACAGGCCAGTCAAAGCCCTTTGCTCAATGCACTCAAGGGGGCGGACAGCCTGATGGGCAATATGGGGATGATGTATACCCCATCGAGCTCTTTGGCGGCCAACAAGGTGGCAGCTCAGTTGGACGCCGTGCTCAAGGGAGAAAACCAAACTGCCGAGAGCGCAGAGAACAACAGCAACAAGCTAGCGGCCAAGGCCGATTCCGCACTGCAAGATCCTCAACTGTTATCCCGGCTCAGTGGTGTCAGCGCTCTGATGCGCACCGCAGCAGCCATAGGCAGCCAGCAGCAGGGCAGTGGGCAAATCAATAGTTATCTGGCCTTGGCAAAGAGGTACTGACTAGCGGCCGTTTGGGTCTCGGTCAAGGGAAAAATCTCCACAAGTTGTGCTCGTTGGCACTAATCCCATAGTGTTGTTCATCCTCTTCAATACCATGATCCAGATCATGGTATTGAAGAGCGATTTGTCGCTTAATTCTCTACATATTGTGCTTGGTTAATAAAACACCACTATATATGGTGTTAAATAAACAACATGGAGATTAGAGAAATGCCGGTAGTGATTAAGCGGGACGGGTGCCGTACTCAGTTCGATGAAACAAGGATAAGGGATGCGGTGCTGGCAGCCTCTAGCCACTGCGGTATAGAAGATGTGGACTATGCGGCCACAGTCGCAGCGCTGGTCACCCAGGCGGTAACCGACAAGGCTGAGGTCAATATCCAGGAGTTGCAGGACAGGGTCGAAAACCTGTTGATGGAAGGGCCGTACAAACAAGTGGCCCGTAGCTACATTGAATATCGTCACGACAGAGATATCTGCCGTGAATCCAGCAGCCGACTGAATCTGGAGATCCGCGGCCTGGTCGAGCAGAGCAACGCGACCTTGCTCAACGAAAATGCCAATAAAGACTCCAAGGTGATCCCCACCCAGAGGGATCTCCTAGCCGGTATTGTCGCCAAACATTATGCCAAACATCATATCCTGCCCAAGGATGTGGTTGCCGCCCATGAGGCCGGTGAGATCCACTATCACGATCTCGACTATTCGCCTTTCTTCCCTATGTTCAACTGTATGCTGATCGATCTCGGTGGCATGTTGACCCAAGGGTTCAAGATGGGTAATGCTGAGATTGAGACACCAAAATCCATCTCGACTGCGACCGCAGTTACCGCGCAGATCATCGCCCAGGTCGCCAGCCATATTTATGGCGGAACCACAATCAACCGCATAGATGAAGTGTTGGCCCCTTTTGTGGCCAAGAGCTACGACAAGCATTATCAAACTGCGCTCAAGTGGGGGATTACCGATGCCAAGGCGTTTGCCACAGAGCAGACCAAGAAAGAGTGTCACGACGCCTTCCAGTCGCTGGAATATGAGGTCAATACCCTGCATACCGCCAATGGTCAGACGCCTTTTGTTACCTTCGGTTTCGGTTTGGGTACCAGCTGGGAGTCGAGGCTGATCCAAGAGTCTATTTTGCGGATCCGCATGGAAGGCCTTGGCAAGAACCGCAAGACAGCGGTTTTCCCCAAGTTGGTGTTTGCCATTCGTGATGGTATCAACCATAAGGCCGGCGACTGCAACTACGACATCAAGCAGTTGGCGCTCGAGTGTGCCAGCATCCGCATGTATCCGGATATTCTCAACTATGAGCAGGTGGTCAAGGTTACTGGCTCATTCAAGACTCCTATGGGGTGTCGCAGTTTCCTTGGCACCTATGAGGAAAACGGCGAGCTGCTGCATGAAGGTCGCAACAACTTAGGCGTAGTCAGCCTGAACTTGCCGAGGGTGGCGCTGGAAGCCAAGGGTGATGAAGCCGAGTTTTATCGCATTTTGGATCTAAGGCTGGAGATGGCCCGCAAGGCGCTGGATACCCGCATCGAACGCCTTGCCAACGTCAAGGCCAGAGTGGCGCCCATTCTCTATATGGAAGGGGCTTGCGGAGTGCGTCTGCGCGGTGATGACAATATTGCCGAAATCTTCAAAAACGGCCGAGCTTCCATCTCTCTGGGCTATATAGGCCTGCATGAGACAATCAATGCGCTTTATGGTACAGACACCCATGTGTTTGACGATGAAACATTGAGGCAGAAAGCGGTTGCCATAGTGGCTCACCTCAAGGCGGCTACAGTGCGCTGGAAAGAGGAAACCGGTTATGGTTTCAGCCTCTACAGTACACCGAGCGAGAGCCTGTGCAGCCGTTTTGCCAAGCTGGATGCCAAGAGCTTTGGCCTGGTTGATGGTGTTACCGACAAGGGCTATTACACCAACAGCTTCCACCTGGATGTGGAGAAAAAGGTGAATCCTTACGACAAACTCGACTTCGAACAGCCGTATCCCGAGCTCGCCAATGGTGGTTTCATCTGCTATGGCGAATACCCGAATATGCAGCACAACCTGGAAGCGCTGGAGAATGTCTGGGACTACAGCTACAGCCGGGTGCCTTATTATGGAACCAACACACCAATAGATGAGTGTTACGACTGTGGCTTTACCGGTGAGTTTATCTGTACCAGCAAGGGCTTTACCTGTCCCAAGTGTGGCAACCATGAGCCCAGTCGGGTGTCTGTGACCCGCAGGGTTTGCGGTTATCTCGGCAGCCCGGATGCCAGACCCTTCAACCATGGCAAGCAGGAAGAAGTCAAGCGTCGGGTTAAGCACCTTTAACGACAAACTGTTTTATAGGCGCCTCTAGGGGCGCCTTGTGGATATCGCTATGAACTATCATCAGTATTACCCCGTGGATGTGGTCAATGGACCGGGCACCCGGGTAACTCTGTTTGTCTCCGGTTGTGAACATCAGTGCCGGGGTTGTTATAACCAGTCAACCTGGGATCCCCGCTCCGGGCATCCTTTCGACCAGGCGATGTCTGACAGGATCATTGCCGATCTCAATGACAGCCGGATCCCGAGAAGGGGCTTGTCACTTTCAGGTGGTGACCCACTGTTTCCGGGCAATCTTGACGCCATCAAGGCCTTGTTGCTGCGGGTGCGGGACGAATGCCCTGGAAAGGATGTCTGGCTCTGGACTGGTTATCGTCTCGATGAACTCAGTCCGGCGCAGCGGGAATTGCTCGGGCTTATTCATGTGTTGGTGGATGGCAAATTCGTGCAGGAGCAAGCGGATCCGTCGCTGAAGTTTCGTGGTTCGGCCAACCAGGTGATACATCTGCTCAACGACCCTCAGTAAGTACAAAAGTGAAAACTGGTTAACACAATTGCTTTTCCCTGCTAAAAAACCCCGTCACCTGGGCTTGAGTTGCTGTTATACTTCTGTCCGGCACATTTACGGCAACCAGGCCGTCCATTCTCAGGGTGCCGGGATTTTGTAAGGTAACAGAATGAATTTGAAGCAGGAGCTGCAACAGCTCAACGATAAGCTGGATCAGTATCGCCGTAAATTGGCCGCCGCAGAGCAACGTGGCGATGGTCCTATCATTGCCCAGTTTCAGCGGGAAATCGCCGCCGTCAACAAGCGGATTGCAGCCATCAAGGGCCAGCAGAGTCGGCAGCTTGGCAAGCAGGGACAGTCTATTCGCGATCTGCCTTTTAGCCGCGAACTCACCAAAGCCGAACAGGCCGACATGGGCAAACTCAAGAAGTCTGTCCGGGGTTTGGTCGTTGTGCATCCCATGACAGCGCTGGGCAGAGAAATGGGTATTACTGCCGTTACCGGGTTTGCACCCAAGGCATTTTAACTGCCGCCGTGACAGCAGATAATAACCAATGAATTTACTTGGGTATTCCGGTCGGTGGTAAAAACGCATAAAATGACCGGCCTGAGTACTGAGCACGCTTCACTATTATCTTGATTTTGAGGGATGTTAACCGTCTCAGGGAATGAGAGCAGTCGTTAAGGTTAATTCATGTCTATTAAATTTATCGCCACCGCCAAATTGCCAACCCCTTGGGGGGTGTTTGCCATGCATGGTTTCGAGGATACCGAAACCGGTAAAGAGCACGTGGCGCTGACTTTTGGTGAGCTCCAAGCCGATAAACCCATGCTGGGACGGATCCATTCGGAATGTCTCACCGGAGATGCCCTGTTCAGCCTGCGCTGCGACTGCGGCTTTCAACTGCAGACCGCGATGCAAAATGTCGCCGAAGCCGGTCAGGGCTTTATTCTCTACCTGCGTCAGGAAGGTCGTGGCATAGGGCTGTTGAACAAAATTCGAGCCTACGAGTTGCAGGACGATGGCGCCAATACAGTGGAAGCCAACGAGCGTCTGGGCTTTCCGGCCGATATGCGCAAGTACGATATGATTGCGCCCATGCTGGAAAAAATTGGCGTTCACAAGGTTAGGTTGATGACCAATAATCCGCGCAAGGTGCAGGCGATGAAAGATGTCGGCATGGAAGTTGTCGAGCGGGTGCCGCTGCAGGTGGGCAAAAACCGTTACAACGAAGCCTACCTCAAGACCAAGTCTACTGAGCTTGGCCATATGATGTCTGAGTATCATTTCACCGAAGGTCATCAGGACTGAGTCGGCAAAGATGAAGTCACCGGGGAAAGCATCAACCCAAGTTGGTTTATTGAGTGTGTCTTCCCTGGGGCTTTTGCTGCTTGCAGCCCCAATCCTTGCCCAAGAGTCCCCCGGCCACGCCCGGCCGCCGGACAACTCCCACTATGCTTTTGGCAGCTATCTGGGCAGCGGGGTCTATCGCGCGTCCGAACAGGATGCTACCGTCATCAGCTTACCGCTGGACTTTACGCTGGAGCAGAGTGAGGACTCGGAGTTCTTGCTGCGCCTGCCCATCTCTGTAGGCTTTTTCAACTATAGCCTTGAAGATGCCGGTGAGTTCGAATTGCCTTCCAGTGTTGGTACCCTGACCGTGACCCCAGGCTTTGAAAAGCGTTGGCGTCTGGATGAAAACTGGCGCATGGAGGCCTATGGCGATCTCGGTTTTGGCAGTAATTTTGACCAAGGCGGTAATGTCGCCATCATGGCAGCCGGCATCAGTGGCTTGCGTCATTTTGAGCTGTGGCAGGCAGATTCTCTGTGGGTGACCCGACTGAAATTTGCCGCCTACAGTGAACGGGCGTTCAGCATCAGCCAGAGCTTTTCCGTATTGCAAACCGGAGTGGATATCGGTTTGCCTTATCACTGGTCCTGGCAGGGGTTACAGATGCAGCCCAGGGTGTTTGCTTTGGGTTATTGGTATTTTGACCAGTTACAGTTTGCCGGCGATCTCAACCAGGATACCTTGGTGTCCGGCAGTATTGAGTTGGGCGCCACCCTGGCCCTTGCCAAGCCAGTGCTTGGCATAGACAGATTGGGGATCAGTTACCGTAGTGGTGACGGGCTGGAGATCTGGCGCCTGGTGTTCAGCATGCCCATCTGAGCCGCATCAGCCCTCAGTGGCGGCGTTCTTGTCCTGGCGGGCTTTCTCGTTGAGCAGGGCGACCAACTGACCACTGACGGCGGCAATCTGATCCTGCAGCAACTTACGCTCTATCTCGGCCGCTTCAGAATCATCACCATTCAGTTGCTGTAGCTGCTGCTGCAACTCTTTGAGCTTGTCCTGCAGCTCTTTAATCTTCTTGTCAATTTCAGACATATCCGAGGTATCTTCCTCGGCGGCTTTCTGCGCTTCTGAGGTTTGCTCCGAATTGTTCCTATACAGCTGACCACCTATATCATCCGCCAGCGCCTTGCGACCGGCAGAAGAGATATTCACTTTATCCTGGCTGTCCGAACTTGTGGCAGCGCTTTCCTTGGCTGCGTCTTTGTCGGCCACTGTGACTTCACTCAGGCTGCGGGGACCGGTTCCCTGAGTGGCGATTTGACCTAAGCCTGCAATGTTCATCATTAAACTCCCTAGCGGCATCTGTTCGTGCTGATAGTCGATAACGAATTATCGGCTGCAAGGGGAAGAACTTTAGCAGCTTTGAGACAAAATTGGTTAAAAATATAGCGGGTTGCGTGCTGTATCAGTATCTGCCTAGTCGCTCTTTTTACCCCAGATATGGGCATTGGTTTGAGGCTTGTCGGCACAGGTTTGTTTGGTTGGTTTTTCCCGTGCTGCCGGGGTTGAACTGCCCAGCAGGTGAGGCGGAATGGGCAAGCCCTTACTGGTCAGATAGAGACGTTCCAGTTTTTCCCTGGCCCATTGGGTCTTTCGCAAAAAGGTCAGGCTCGATTTGATACTGGGATCATGGCTGAAGCAGCGCACTTTTATCCTTTGTGCCAGGCCATCAAAGCCGTACTGCTCCACCATCTCTGTGAGTATCGCCTTGAGGGTCAAGCCGTGCAGGGGATCTTTGTTGGCTTGAGGGGAATCGGAAGCTGTCATGAATGGGCCTTGGTAGCTGGTGTTATAAAAGCGGCGCCAGTATAACCGAGAAACTTTTCAAATGCCTTGCAAAAAGGTTGAAAAAGTCGCGTCAAACTGTCCGGCAGCTCTTCAGCCAAGGGAAACCATAGAGAGAGGAAAAAGGGGCCGTAGCGGCCCCTTGAAAGAGAGATTATTTAAAGTGCAGTGACCAGCTGTCGATGTAGCCTACGTCACGGCGACCCGAGTCGACGGCCTTGAGCAACCAGGTACCACTGGACTCGACACCTGTCATATCGACCGAATAGCTCTGGTTGATATTGTCGGTGCCTTTGCCTGTGTTGTCGTGCAGCACGGCAATCTGGCCATTGGGGCTGTGCAGTTCAACCTGCAGATCGCCAATGTAAGGGTGCACTATGCTGACATCTACAGTGACCACACCCGAATCACCGCTGCGGCTGACGCTGATGGGGCTGGTAATGCCTGTGCTGTTGTTGTCGGGAATATTGGCATTATCACCATTGGTGTAGCTCGCTGCGCCGCCACCTGGATTGGTGCTGCTTGAGCCTGTGTAGCTAGCCACCAGGCTGGCACCGCTGAAGCTGCTGTAACCGCGAACCATCACATAGTAAGTACCGGCTTGAGGGCTGTTGACCGAACAGCTTTCAGTGTTGCCGCCTTTCCAGGGGCGACAATCAAAGCTGCTGGTGGTTGGAGCCGCGCCGTACTGCATGTAAAGGTCGGCATCACCTGTGCCGCCACTCAGGTTGAAGCTGAGGTTGGAAGCGCCGGCAGGCACATCGAGGAAGAAGTGCAGTTCATCGTCTTTGGCACCACTAAGGTTGTTGACTGCCACACCGTTTTCCAACTGACCATCGCTTGGTGTGCCGGGATCGCTCGGGCCATTACAGGAGGCATCCAGATATTCCTTGGCAGCCACGGCATTGACCAGACCATAGCCGGTGCGATCGTCACGACCGGGGACATCCAGATCTTCGGCGGTGGCTTTCAGCGCCTGACGCACCTGGGCGGCACTACACTCAGTGTGATAGCTCCATACCAGAGTTGCGACGCCGGATACGTGTGGCGTCGCCATGGAAGTACCGTTGTAGTACTCATAGTCTTCGCCAGTGGTGTTGGATACGCTGGCCTGCTGACCGATTTGGTTACGCAGCGCCAGACCGGTTTCACGGTCTACAGACACAGAAGCCTTGGTCAATTCAGTGTTTGAGTCCACCAGAAAGGGGTTTTGCAGTCCGGGCAGATCGCTGTTGGAGTAGACAATAGTCGCTGCCGCACCGGCGTTGTTACAGGCGCGAACCGCATTGATCTCGGGATAACCGGCACCTTGGTTTTCCAAACGCTGCACCAAACAGACTTTGCCTGTCATGTTGCCGCAGTTGTAGTTGCCGCCGCTGGTGTCACACTCGGCCAGTTCGCCGCTGGCACTGGCGCTGATGGGCGAGGGCACATAGTTGCTTCCCGATGGTACAAAGCGGTTGTGAGGCACCACCCCTTCGGCAAACAGCGACTGACCGGCAATGACAATATCAGCCAGACGTCCTTCGCCGCGAGTCACGGTTGAGAGGATTGCTTCACCCGGGCCGGAGATTTCGACCTGATTGGTGTACTGGGAGAAGGCCGAATGGTTTTTGTTGCTGTCGACCGAGGCCACCGACATTACCGCATCATAGGAAGCCGGGTAGCTGTGGGTGTTGTTGCCATCGTTACCGGCCGCAGCAATCAAGAGCACGCCATTGTTAAAGTGGTTGGTCATGGCATTGCGCTCAGTGGTGCTGGATCCTGAGCCACCCAGGCTCATGGTGACCACATTGGCGCCATTGTCGACACAGGTATCCACGGCGGATACCAGTGAAGAGGAGTAACCCCAACCTGACTCGTTGAATACCTTGATCACATGGATATTGGCGTTCTGATTCGGCATCACCCCAACCACGCCTTCATTGTTGGCGATGGCGGCTATGGTGCCGGCAACGTGGGTTCCGTGGGCATTGTTATTGCCCGGCTCGAACCAGTTTCCGGTGCCCGAGTTGTTGGTACCTGTGACATTGTTGCCACTGAGATCCTGGTGAGCACGATCATAGCCGGAGTCTATGATACATATGGTGCGATTACCGCTGAGGTTATCGGCCAACTGAGTCGCGCCGACATAGGTTTGACCCCAGGGCGTGGTTTCACTCAACAAGCGGCGGGGCATATCTTCTTCAACATACTCCACATCGGTGCGGGCACGCAGCGCCTTGAGTCCGGGGTTATCCAACTTGACGCTGTAGCTGTGGCTGCGACCAATGCGCTTCATTTCGCGAGCCTTAACGCCGTTAAGCGCTCTGTGCTGGCCGAATACCTGATTCAGTTCGCTTTGGCCACTCATGGTTTGCAGGCCGTTGTTGTCCTTGAACTTAACGATATAGCGCTTGGGCAGGGGCGACTGCTGTGACAGATCATTGGCTTGAGGCTTGAAAGGTGCGCCATGAACACCGGCAGAGACTGCCAGGGCCAGCATGGACAGACTCAGGGCCAGCTGTTTATTTGTTATTTTTTTCATACTTGTCTTCCGTGTAACAGATCTTGGTTTATTGTCCTCGGGCACTTCAGCATTCACTGAAATGACCCATTTGCAATCTACCGCTATGAAAAAGTCATGTAAAACATATGTTAACGGAATGACGTTCTATTTCAGTTTGGTTGTATTTCACTTTTTGTGAATAAAAATTCATTTTAGGTGTTGCTGTTACTAAATGTATCAGTGGCGGGTGCATGAAATTTTGCCGGGTTTGAATAAGATTCGATATGAGGTTTGATTGAGCCCTGAGATACGTGAAAGATATAATTGATTGATTTATAACTTTAATTATGTCTCTTATTCTAATTTGGCATAAGTAATTATTCTGGAGAATAATCGTTGCGAAAAGGAGACTTTAGTATGGGGTAAAGGCGACTTTTTGACTGAGTGTGCAAATTTGACACTTGCACGTTATCTTGGTTTTTGGCTTTTTGTTAATTATTTGTGCTACTTATTTCGTAAAAAGGCCCACTTGAGTGGGCCCGGTTGCATGAGTGGCGCAGTACTTAATGGTTATCTGGTCAGCTAGTTGCCGGCGCTGGCCTTGAGGCTATCATAGCCGCCACCATTGTAGACTTCCTGATAACCGGCTTTTTCCAGCGACTCTTTGGCAATACCTGAGCGGCGACCGCTACGGCAGTAAACAACTACCGGGGTGTCCTTGGCAATGCCCTGTTTGGCAAAGGCTTCGGCTATCTGTTCAAAGGGGATATTAACCGCCTCTGGCAGATGTCCCTCTGCGTATTCCTCCGGGGTTCTGACATCCACCAGCATGGCGCCCTGGGCGACCTTGGTCAGCGCCACCTCGGGAACCATCTGCTCGGCGCGAACGCTGAGGCTCAGCAGTACAGCAAACAGCAGAGTGGTCAGCCACAGGAATTGGCGCTGGGTACGGGTTATTATCTTCACTTGCATTCCTTATTCAGTGGGCCTTGGCCTGTTCAGCCTCCGTTTTCATACCGAATTTACGCATCAGCATGCTGGCAGGACAAAAGCCGGTAAAAGCACTCTGAAACAGGTTAGCGCCAACAAACAGAGTTAGCCATACAAAATTGTGATGGACAGTGGCGGTTAACAGTAATGACAACATCACCATAAATCCGGCAAAGGCCATAGTGGCACGTTCTACAGACATTTTAAGCTCCTTTGGCCGCCTGGGCCTGGTTGATCACTGAGTCGATGCGCTTGCGCATCAGGGCATAGTAAAGTACCGGGATCACCACCAGCGTCAGCAGGGTGGAGATCAGGATCCCGAAGATAAGACTGATGGCCAGACCGTTGAAGATCGGGTCATCCAGAATAAACATGGCGCCTATCATGGCTGCCAGGGCGGTGAGCATAATAGGTTTGGCCCGTACGGCGCCCGAGTGAATGACCGCCTGTTCAAATGGCACTCCGGCAGCGGTTTCCTGGTTGATAAAGTCCACCAGGAGTATGGAGTTACGCACTATGATCCCCGCCAGCGCTATCATGCCTATCATGGAGGTGGCGGTGAACTGGGCGCCGAGCAAGGCGTGTCCCGGCATGACCCCGATAATGGTCAAGGGGATAGGCGCCATAATGATCAGCGGTACCAGATAGGAACGGAAGTGAGCCACCACCAGGAGATAGATGGCAATCATGCCGACCCCATAGGCCAGGCCCATATCACGGAAGGTTTCATAGGTGATCTTCCACTCGCCATCCCAGAGTACGCTGATGGCATCCAGACCATCGGGTTGGCTGAAATAATGCTGGTTGAAGCCAAGGCCACCTTCTGAGTCGATATCCGCCGCCATTTCAAACATGCCGTACAGTGGGCTGTCGAGCGGCCCGGCCATGTCGGCAATCACCATGATCATCGGGATCATATTCTTGTGAATGATGGGGGCGTCTATCTGCCCCTTGCGGATTGTCACCAATTCGGCCACGGGCACAGTGCCGCCATGGAGGCTGTCGAGGCGCAGGTTAAGCACTGAAATCAAATCCAGTTTGTCGGCCTCAGGCAGTTCCAGGCGGATCGGCACAGGGCGTTTCTGCATTGGTTTGTGCAGTACATTGATGTCTTTGCCGCCGACGGCGGTGGCCACCAGATCCACTATGTTGGCGTAGGGCACGCCCAGCAGACTGGCCTTGCTGCGATCGATAAGCACCTGCCATTTCTGTTGTGCCGCCGGCAGGAAGATATCGATATCCACCACATCTTCGGTCGCCAGGAACAGGGACTGCAGCTCTCTGGCCGCCTGCTGGCGAATGTCTTGGCTGGGGCCATAGACCTCGGCCACAATCGGCGACCACACAGGTGGGCCGGGGGGCACTTCCACCACTTTGACATTGGCGTTGAAGCCCTGGGCGATTTGCTGCAGCGGGCCGCGCACCGCCAGGGCTATGCTGTGGCTGTCTCTGTCCCTGTGCTGTTTATCACTGAGATTGACCTGAATATCGCCAAGCTCCTGACTGTTGCGGACAAAGTAATGCCTGACCAGGCCGTTGAAGTTGATCGGGGCATGGGTGCCGGCATAGAGCTGCAGATGCTGCACTTCGGGTACCGTCACCAGATAATCGGATAAGGCCTTGAGGACTTTTTCCGTCTGCTCCACCGGCGTGCCTTCCGGCATATCCACCATCACCTGGAATTCGCTCTTGTTGTCGAAGGGCAACATCTTGAGTACCACCAACTGGCCGACGGGCAGGGCCACGGCCATGCCTATCAGCACAAACACGCCGGCCGCCATGCCTACACGGGCCTTGCGGCTCTCGAGAAATGGCTTGATAAGCCGGGTAAACAGCCTGAGCATTACAGGGCTGGCATTGTCGCTGTGCCCCTCGCCACCCTTGTGTCTGAGCAGTTTGTGGCTGAGCCAGGGGGTGACCACAAAGGCCACCGCCAGGGAGATCAACATGCCCATGCTGGCGTTGATGGGAATAGGGCTCATATAGGGGCCCATCAGCCCAGAGACAAAGGCCATCGGCAGCAATGCCGCAATAACGGTAAAGGTCGCCAGAATCGTGGGGCCACCCACTTCATCCACGGCAGCGGGAATGAGTTCACTCAGGCTGCGTTTGCCCATGGCCATATGACGATGGATGTTTTCCACCACCACTATGGCATCGTCCACCAAAATACCTATGGAGAAGATCAGTGCAAACAGGGATACCCGGTTGAGGGTAAAGCCCCAGGCCCAGGAGGCGAAAAGCGTGATTGCCAGGGTAATGACAATCGCCACACCGACCACCAGTGCCTCGCGCATTCCCATGGTGAACATCACCAGGATAACCACAGCGGCGGTAGCAAAGATCAACTTGAAGATCAGAGTGTTGGACTTATCTGCCGCCGTTACGCCATAGTTGCGCGACACAGTGATATTGACATTGTCCGGAATAAGCAGGTTACGGCTCTTTTCCACCTTGGCAAGGATAGCATCGGCCACATCCACGGCGTTTTCACCCGGTTGTTTGCCTATGGCTAGGGTCACTGCCGGGAAGACGCCTTTAGCTTCTGCTTCGGCGTTGTGACCGTTCTGATGCCAGGCGCCATAGAGGGGCACGTCGGCCTTGAGGCTGATATCGGCAATATCACTGAGGAACACTGGGGCGGCCTTGCCTTGGCTGTCATTGTGCACCGCGACCACCAGTTGCTGCACATCCTCCAGCGAACGCAGGAACTGGCCGGTCTGCACCTTGATCTCCTGGTTATCTTGCACCAGAGATACAGGCATGGAGACCGCATTATTGGCGCCGAGCGCCTGGTTGATGGCATCGAAGCTGACACCATAAAAACTCATTTGGGCCGAATTGATGCGTACATTGAGCACCAACTCATGGGACCCCATGGACTCGACATCTCGGGTGCCGGGAATGCGCTTGAGTTCGGTTTCGAGCCCATGGGCCACATGAGTCAGTTGCTGAGCCGAAACACCGGGATCCTCTGACCAGAGAGTCAGGCTGACAATGGGCACATCGTCTATGCCCATGGGTTTTATCAAGGGATCGCCCACCCCCGCGGCTCTGGGCAGCTTGTCCAGGTTGGAATAGATTTGATTGTAGAGTTTGACTATCGCCTCGTTACGGGGCACACCCACCTCAAAGATGACGATGATCATCGCGCCATCGGGCTGCGAGAAGGAGTAGAGGGTATCTATGCCTTTTATCTGCGAGATCACCTCTTCTGCCGGCAGGGTAACCAACTGCTCGACTTCGGTCGGTGTGGCACCGGGGAAGGGGATAAATACATCGGCAAAGGTCACATCTATCTGAGGTTCTTCCTCCTTGGGAGTGACCATAATGGCAAACATCCCCAGCAACAAGCCCAGCAAGGCCAGAAGCGGCGTAATGGCACTGAGCTGGAAACTGGCGGCAATGCGGCCGGAGATGCCGGTGTTATTTTCGCTGTGATTAGCCATGAGTTCCCCTTACTTGGCCTGGCGCTGCTCGAGCAGCAACTGATAGGCGTTGGCGGCGACTATGTCTCCGGCTTCGAGTCCTGCCAGTATGGTCACGCCATCGTCACGCACATCACCCAGACGTACCTGTTGCAGGACAAAGTTGTCGCCGTGCTTGAGGTAGACGGCCGACAGCTCATTGACGCTGTAAAGTGCTTCTTTGGGCAGTACTATCTCCTGGCGCTTGTCTATGGCAAAGCGCACCTTAACGAAACTGCCGGGCAATAGATCGCCTGTGTTGGCCGGCAGTGGCAGTCTCACCTGAAAGGCGCGGCTCTGCTCATCACTGAAACCAAAGACCTTGGGGGTAGTGACGTCAAAACTGCGACCATCGGCTAGGATAACCGTCATCTTTTCTGTGGCTTTGGCGGCCTGAAGAAAACGCTGCGGCAGCTGCATCACCACCCGCATCTCATCGTCGGCAAAACCGGACAGGAGCGGTTGACCGGGAGCGACTGTTTCTCCCTCTTCCACATGCCTGGCCGTGACTATGCCAGCATATGGCGCGCTGACGACTGTGTATTTCAGTGATTCCTTTGCCTGAATGCTCCTCGCTTTGGCGGCGCTGGCCGCTTGGGAGGCTGACTTGGCATTGGCTATGGCCTGATCCATTTGGCCGCGGGAAATCGCGCCCTTGGGAAACAGTTCCTGATAGCGCTTGAGCGTCAGCTGAGCTTCGGTATCCAAGGCTCTGGCTCTGGCGTATTCCGCCTCGGCCGCCGCCAGGGACGCGCCTTGCTCTTCACTGGTGATCTCAAGCAGCGCTGCCCCGGCGGGGACTCGGTCGTTGACATCAAAGTAAAGCTTGAGGATCCGTCCCGAGGTCTGGGCCGACACGGTTGCGGCCTTGACCGCCTCGAGCCTGCCATCCAGGGTCAGCAATTGGGAGTGCTCTGTCTGGCGGACAGTCACTGTGGCCGGCTCGGCTGCCTTAACGGGTTGAATGAGCAGCAGCGCGGGCAGTAGCAGGGTCAATACTGGCGTTATTCTGGGCATGGAACTGTTCTCAAAAAAACATCTATGAGAAAATTCTAATGAATAAGGTGGTCGCCTGCAACTATTATTAGAAAAATATGATTAAATAAGAGGTGGCTTGAGTAACTGACTAAACCTTGAATACCCAGGCCAGAATATACACAGCCAGAATACAGATACGAAAACAGGCGGCCTTGGCCACCTGCTTATATTGAAAAATCCGTTTCAGTTTTGCGCTTCAAAAGTTCAGTCGTTGAGATAGTAGGTGAGGGTAGAGACGATTCGCACCTTCTTGATGTAAGGCGTATTACTGTCGCGATCGGAAATGGTGAAGGTGCCCTGGCTGGCTTGTTTGATCTTCCCAAGTACCGAGTCTGAATCTTTGGCAAACTTCTCGGCCACTTCACGGGCATTTTGGGTAGCCTCCTGCACCATGGCCGGCTTGATACTGTTGAGTTCGGTAAACAGGAATTCGGTGCGACTGTCATAGTCCTGACTGGCGATGGCTATGCCTTCTTTGGCCAGGGCCAGCAGCTTGTTACGGCTCTCAAGCAGCAGATCCACCTGGTGAGTATAAAGCGACACTGTCACTCGGGCTGCGTAGCGATACTTAACATTGGGATCGACATAACCCTGGGCTTGCCTGTCTTCTATGGAAGGCAGAGAGACAGAGATTTCACCCTTGTTGAAACCTTGCTGTTCAAGAAAGGCCGTCACTTTATCTGTTTTTTGTTGCACCGTCTGATACAAGGTGTTGAGATCATTATCCACCTCATTGAAGCGAATCGGCCAGATGGCGACGTTGGCCTTGACCTCGCGTTCAGCCAGACCTTTGACCGCCACGGTTCGCTCCATACCTTTCATTGCCAGCAGGCTGTTTCCAATACTGGTGCCAAGCAGCAGTAAACCGGCGCAAATAAAACCCCCAAGCAACAGGGCCGCCAGAGAATAATTTTTACTCATTTCGAAATCCTTTTGTGACATAGGAGAGGTACGAAGTACGCCTTATATCCGGCCCTGTAAGCCAGCCGATGCAGCGCAATTTACACCTTCCATAAGATAACCAAGCCTTGGCGAGAATGCATCTGTAAGCTTGAATGTTGCCTGAACAACTTGCTGTTAATCAACAAAAAAGCCGCCCCGAAGGGCGGCCTTGTCAGCTTAAACTCGTTGGAGCCTTGGCTCAGAATTGATAGCTGTACTGCACTGAGTAGTACATAGCTTCTGATTTGGTAATGGCGTTAACCGGACCAACTACTGCACTGTTTTCTACCAGTTCCACTTCTTCACCTTTAACAAAGGCCATACCGAAGTCGATGGTTTGATGCTGGTTGATGTGGTAGCTCAAGCCAGCAGTGAACCATTGACGGTCAGAATCAGGGATAGAGATTGAACTGATTTCATCAACCACACCATTGTCGAACATGTAACCGGCGCGAACAGTGAATTGTTCGTTAATGTCGTAGGTTCCGCCCACACTCATCAGCCAGGAGTTTTTCCACTGATACTGCTTCAGAGGGGCATTGACATTGTTGGCAATCACTGTACCTGTACCATAAATGCTGCTGACACCATCTTTGGCTGTAATTTGATCGAAGTTGCCCCAACGGGTGTATTGAGCCGTGTAATGGACAGCAAAGTTTTCGGTTAACTGGTGGAAACCGGCCAACTGGAATATGTCTGCCAAAGGCACTTCCAACTCGTCAAACAGGGTTGAAGCAAAACTGTTTGTTTGGCCAGGCAAAGGTGTCAGTGTCGCAATATGGCCACTCACATCGACATTGGGGCTGTAACGGTAACTCAGACCAAAACGGTTGTTCTCATTCAGCTCAAGTGTGGCACCAACAATACCGCCAATACCCCAACCATCGGCATCCACATCGACCAATGGCATTTGATTGTAATAGCGATCCAGGTTGCCTTCGCCATAAACCAAATCCAGTCCGACACCCAAACTCAGCATGTCATTGATGCGGTAAGACACACTGGTGTTGAAGTTGATGGTGGTTACTTCGGTATTACCTATTAGATCATAGGGAGCCGCCACTGTTTTGCTATTGACCAATGAGGCGCTGTCTGTGCCGGTACCGAAGTTGGAAAAGGCAGCAAAGCCCACAGCCCATTTATCATTCAAAGGCTGGATGTAATAGATGTTGGGGATCCATTTGACGCTGCCGGCATCATCAATCCCACCCAGATCCACCTGGCCGCCCATGAAGTTGACGTCTTTGATATCTACCTGGACGTCAACAGTGGTGACACCAACCGATATAGCGGCTTTGTCAAACAGTGCCATGGCGGCCGGGTTACGGGATAACACGGATGCGTTGTCTGCAATCACGGCATCACCGGCAAAGGCGCGGCCGATACCTGTGGCTGATTGGCTGTTGAGCTGGAAACCGGCTGCCAGGGTCTGGCCACTGACCAGCGCTACTGAAACCGCGATAAGAGTCTTGTTGAAATACTTCATTATTATCTTCTCTTTTATGTTTGCAGGTTGGCTGTCAGTCTCTAATACCCCACAGACACCCGCTTATTAGTCCAGTGCATCTTATGGACGCCCCATAGCGCCAACAACTCCGACCAGATGTGAAATTTTGTAATATTTTGGTTAATTTCTGCGAATGTGCTGCGAACGTGCGATGAACTTCAAAATGCAGGCCGAGCCGGAAAAGCAGCAATAGCTGAATAGTGGCTGGTTGAAGATGACAAGCCCGTGTGTTGCTAAGCTGTAAAATCGGGTGAAACAATAAATTACAAACTGGCGGTGCGTTTGGCGTACAAGTGTACGCCAAACGCCAGGGCGGGCAATTGAAAGCTGAATTTACGAGCTTAGAGGCTCTGTTCGAAGCGACTG
Source organism: Shewanella sp. K8 (assembly GCF_028823715.1). Taxonomy (NCBI): domain Bacteria; kingdom Pseudomonadati; phylum Pseudomonadota; class Gammaproteobacteria; order Alteromonadales; family Shewanellaceae; genus Shewanella; species Shewanella sp. K8. The sequence goes on along the minus strand of NZ_JAPEHY010000007.1, from coordinate 53,613 downwards.
AATTGTGTCTGTGTAGCCTCGGATGGCGGCGACAAACGGCTCACTACAACCCCGGCCAGGGTGGCCAGAATGAATCCAGGCAATATTTCATAGAGGGCGAAGATACCGCTTTCCAATTGCTTCCAGATGATTACTGTCAAGCCGCCAACTAGGATGGTGGCAATGGCGCCGTTGCGGCTGTAGCCACGCCAAAACAGCGACAGGATCACTACAGGGCCGAAGGCGGCACCGAAACCGGCCCAGGCATAGCTCACCAGACCCAGTACGCTTGCTTCCCGATCCAGGGCAACAACCACTGAGATAATGGCAATGGCCAACACGCCGATACGACCGACCAACATCAGCTCCTTGCTTGAAGCCTCTGGCCTGAGCCACTTACGGTAGAAATCTTCGGTGATCACGCTGGAACACACCAGCAGTTGCGAGTCTATGGTGCTCATGATGGCCGACAAGATAGCGGCGATAAGCAGACCACCAATCCAGGGGTTAAAGGCGACTTGAGTCAGATGGATAAACACAGTTTCCGGATTCTTGAGCGGCTCGTCGGCAAAATAGAGCGCGCCGGCAATGCCAGTCGCCAGGGCGCCGATCAGGGAGACAAACATCCAGCTCATGGCGATGCGGCGCGAAACCGGCAGATCCTTGACACTGTTAATCGCCATAAAGCGCGACAGAATATGGGGCTGTCCAAAGTAACCCAGCCCCCAGGCCAGAGCCGACAGCAGACCTATCAGGGTCAGCTTATCGCTCCATAACGACAGCATAGCCGGGTCCAGGGCATCCAGGCTCTTGTGACTCTCTGGATGGGTAAACATGCTGACCGGGACTATCAACAGGGCTATCAACATCAAGCAACCCTGGAAGAAGTCTGTCCAGCTGACGGCAAAAAAACCGCCGACAAAGGTATAGGCCACTATCACCGCGGAACCTATCAGCAGCGCCGTCAGGTACTCGAGGCCAAAGACATTGCTGAACAGCACCGCGCCGCCCACCATGCCGGAGGAGGCGTAGAAGGTGAAAAACAGTAATATGGTGACGGCGGAAACCAGTTTCAGGAGGCCGCCTTCGTCGTTGAAACGCTTCTCAAAAAAGTCCGGCAGGGTGAGGGCATTATCTGCCATCTGGGTATAGATCCGCAGGCGTTTGGCCACCAAAAGCCAGTTAAGCCAGGCGCCCAGTAACAGACCTATTCCCATCCAGGCTTCGCCCAGACCGCCGAGATAGACGGCGCCGGGCAAACCCAGCAGCAGCCAACCGGACATGTCGGAAGCGCCAACACTGAGAGCGGTTACGGCCGGGCCCATCTTGCGACCGCCGAGAATATAGTCATCGACCGAATCGGTCGCCTTGTAGGCCCAAAGACCTATCCCCATCATCAGAGCCAAATAGCCCAGAAAAGTTATCATTACCGGGGTTTCAATATGCATGCTGGTTTACACTTTTGTGTTGTTGTTTGGCGCGGATACTAGCAAAAGTTTGCCAAAGCGCCCAATGTTGACAGGTTATGTGAGGCAGATCTGACCAGTCCCGGCGAGTGTTCGCCGGGAGATTTGGCAAGCAAAGAACTGCGATACCTTAGATAAAGCTCTGTTTTATTTCTTCTTTAACAGCGTCTAGGTCCTGAGGATATTCGGCTACCAACACCAGGTAAGCTGAGTCGGTTTTTATCGCCTCTCCCCGGTATTCGCTGTCGGCAAAGGCCTCGGCCAGCATCACCCTGTGCTCAGGGGGCACAATAAACACTGTTACCTTGCCTTGTTCACCGGCCAATACCAGGTGAATACTCTCAATTCCCTGAAAATCGCAGAAGGTGCTGTAAAACACCCGTCCCGGTTGGCTGTTGAATCTGGCACTGCCCAACCCCTTGAGCGATGCGAGCTTGGCATTGACCGCCTGATAAGAGATATCGGCATCACTGGTCATGGCAATGGTTTCATGGCGGACATGGGCGAGGGCGTGTTGTCCTAAATCCACTGGCCCTTGGCGCCAGAGACTGAAACTGACTCCGGCAACAAAAGCGACGGAGGCCGCCATCGCCAGCATCCAGCCGGTGCGTCTGCGTTGGGCGTGATGCACGGCCAACTGCTGTTTCAGCAGCAGTTTTTCGCTCAGATCTTCGGCCACAGGAATTCTGAGCGCCTGACTTATTTTGCCATCGAGTGCCTTGAGTTCGGCGACAAACGCCTGATTGTCCTCGCTCTGGCTGAGGGCCTCGAGAAACTCGGGATCCTGATTATTGGGGTCGCCATAGGCCTGGCGGCGAAACTTCAGCTCATCCATTGGATTGACCTCTGACCTTGGAGTGTTCCAGTGCTTCTTTTAACTGATTCCTGGCCCGAAACAAGCGGGTCATGACAGTATTTCGGTTTAGATCCAGCAATTGGGCAATTTCATCGCCACTGAATCCGGCTATCAGCTGTAATAACAAAGGCTCCCGATACTCGGGTTCCAATTGGGCGATTTGACGCCTGAGCAGATAGTGTTCGGCATGATCTTCCTGGCTCTGGGAACCGGGATCTTGCCAATGCTCTTCGCCGATATCGGCATAATCAAACTGTTTACGCTCAAAGCGGCGGGCATTTTCCCGCCGTAAAATAGTGATTAACCAAGCCTTGGCCGCTTTGTCATCTTTCAAGGAATCCAGCGAGCGCCAAGCCCGGAGAAAAGTTTCCTGGGTGATATCTTCGGCCACATGACGGTCGCCGCAAAGCCAGAAGGCGTAGCGGTAAATATCGGTATGCAGCGCCCGGACCAGGCTATCGTAACGTCTTTGTTTATTCAGCATGTCAGAAATGACCGCGTCATCAGACTTTTTCTTTCGCCAGCTATCGAACATTTTCCATGCTTGTTTTATTTTTGTTGCCGCTAAGCTTAATGGCCTTGGGGGCATTCTGGCAAATACCATGAGTGTAAAATCGGTTGCAAGCCTGATTTAGCCTGGATTTCAGCACGCTTGGCGGTAAAAGTGATGGCCGAAATATCGGGATAAGGGTAAACACACTGTTGAAAATGGAGGGAAACAGTTGGTTGAAAAAGCCTGCTGTTAACGGCCTTGAGAGGGGAAGTGGTAACGGCAGGCTATACCCAGACGGGCACTCAGCCATAGCGAATAGACGCTATGGCTGAAGCTGCCAATTAAGGGTTTAGCGGTGCCAGCACTGAGGCCGTACCGGCAGCGTTGGAGTACTGACTCTTGAAGCGTTCAAAGGCCTGCAGCAGCGCCGGGAAATGCTGACCGGGATCGCCGCTTTGTCTGCCATAGCGGCTGGCCTGAATCTTGGCGACCACGGCGGCCAACTCAGGGGCCAGTTTCGGCAGTTCATCGAGTGTGACGCTATGGCCTTTGATATCACTGAGTTCCTGCTGCAACGCCTTGAACACCTGGCTCAAGTCCCCTTGCTGACAAGCCTGGCTCAATCCCGGCTGGGTTTGGCTTGTTTGAGCTTGCAACACTGTTGCCGGAGCGGCTATCGCTTGTTGTTTGCGGGCCTTTAGCCACAGCACACAGGTGGCCAGCCACAGCGACGCAAACAGGGCCGTCAACCAAGGCCAGAAACCTGCGCTGCTACCGGGCTCCTGCGCAGGTTGGTTGATGGTTGGTTGCGGCATATCGGCGGCGGGGGCGACCTGGATAGTGCGCGCCGGTAGCAGGGCGAACTCCTGCTGTTTCAAATGCGGATTCCACCAAGGCACCTTGATCTCCGGCAGGGTATAGCTCCCCGGTTTCGAGGGCACTATGGCAATGGTCTGAGTCAGTTGCGATACCAGTTGGTTGTCGCGAACAAAGGTCTTGCGCTGCGCCTTTTCCGGATAGCTCTTGAGATTGTCCGGCAAGCTCAGTTTAAGCTCCGGTAGGCTGGTTTCATCGGCATTGGATGCCAGCAGTGTCAGGTTGCGGGTAATAGGGCGACCCACTTCAAAAGTCTGCTTGTCGTCCCATTCCTCTTTGAGCATCACCAGATCCGATATCAGCCAGTCGCCGTGATATTCGGCCGGGATGGGCTTGATGCTGACCAGCATGCTGTCACTCTGGGCCTGCATGGGGCGACTTTCCTGAAAGGCGAACATGCCCCGTCTTGGGGTATCGACCAGCACATCGCCAGAGAAGTTGGCACCGGAAATCGCCAGCTCGCCGGGTTCATCGGCTATGATGCCGTAGCTGCGCTCTATCACCCGAAAACGGCGGCCGTTGACGATTTCACTGCTTTCTTTATCCTCGCCGAGCTGTTTTATCTGGGCGCCGCTGATAGAGGGGGCCGACAACACCCCACGCTGCAGCTCAACGGCCAGAAAGAGTTTTACCTTGTAGGTGAGCAGTTGGCCGACATAGGCCTCCTTGGCCGAGATACTGGTACGCAGGAACAGGTTTTTTTGCGCCTCGGGGCGACTACCGGCCGGCATCACCTTCAATTCGATGGCATCGCTGCTGACGCCATCGATACTCAGGGCCGGAATAGTGACCTGGCCGGTGGTTTTTGGGGCCAGCATCACTTGCCAGCGGGTTTCCTTGCGGGCATCAAAATTGATGATCTGGGTACTGCGACTGACGCTGGTGCGGCCGACGATAAAGTCTTTCAACAGGGCCGAGGTGTCCAGTGCCTGGGCTTCGAGTTCATCATCTGCCACCACGGACAGCATAAAGTACTCGCTCTCGGTCACGGGATTGCGATCGACCGAGGCCTGAAGCTGTGTCAGTGCCAGTGCCTTGAGCGGCAACAGGCACAGAAGCAATAGAGGAATAAGTCTAGTTACCACTGTTCATTGTCCTTGGGTGTCTCGCCGCGCTGGCGGCGTTTTTGATACTCGAGTTGCATCTTGTTGCGCAGCAAAGTGGCCGGGTCATCCACCAATGCCTTCAGCGCCCGCTCCATTTCGGGGGGCAGGGGCTCGGTGTCATCGAGTGACGAGGCGGCAACTTGTGCCTTAATCTGTTCATCGCTTTGCTCATCGTTTTGCCCTTCTTGTTGCTCGGCAAGGCTCGCCGAGTTGGCCTTGTCGGCATCAATCTCTGAACCATCCTGCTTAGCTGCACCGTTTTGACTTGCAGCTGCGCTTGACTCATTTTGCGGCTCTTGCTCTTGTGGCAATGAAGCCTGCATCTCAGGCTCAGAGCCTGCGCCAGTGTTATCCTCGGCATTTTGCGGGTTCTGATCGCCTTTGGCGTCCTTCTCGGCGTCCTTCTCAGTGGCATTGTCAGCATCATTTTGCTGCGAGTCGGTAGTGGAAGGCTCGCTATTCTCTTTGTTAGCGTCTTTATCTGAGCCCTGGTGCGAGTCCTTGCTTGAGCCCTGGTCGGCTTGGCTGTCTTGGCCTTGCTCTTTGTCCTGGTTTTGGCCCTGGCTGTTGTCACCCTGGGCGCTGTCCTGACTGCCCTGACTCTGATCCTTGCCGGACTGAGAATTCTGTTGTTGATCCTGCTGGCTTTGATCCTCTTGCTTATCCTGGCTCTGTTGATCTTGTTGCTGCTCTCGCTGCTTTAGCAAGGACTCCGCCAACGCCTTATTGTCAATGGCATCCTGCATATCGGGCACTAGTGTCAGGGCGTCACTGTAGCGCTTGATGGCTTCTTCATATTGGCCAAGCTGCATCAGGGCATTGCCTTGGTTGTATAAGCCTGTGGCACTGTCATCTTGCTCGAAGGCTTGCAGCGCGCCTTGATAATCGCCGCCGCGGTAGCGGGCGCTGCCTTGCCAGGCCGGGTCAACAAACTTGTCGGCGGCAGTGGCAAAATCCTCTTGCTTGAATGCCTGCATTCCCTGCTGATCCCGGGTTTGCCAAAGGTCATCCCAGCCGCTTGCCTGGCTAGGTGGGCTGACAAGCAGGCCAAGACTCAAGGGCAGCAACAGCACCGGTAGGCCGCTGCGAAAGCTTAAGAGCAGTGGCAACAACAGCAAGAGCGCCAGATAGGGGCCAAGGTCGACCCAGGTATCGCCGGCAAGATCTGTTTCTGTGGCATCCGAGCTGGTGGCGAGCCACTGCTGCAGCGTTTGCAGATCCTTGCCATCGTTGCTGTAGGGCACCAAAATGCCGTTCCCGGCACTTGCCAGCTCGCTGAGCAGACCAAAATCGGTGGCCGGTACTACCACTTCATTTCGGCTGTCCTTGAGCAGTTGCCCATCCGGCAGCCTTATCGGTGCACCCTGGGATGAACCTATCGCCAGAATGCCCAAGCGGTAGTGACTGCCCTCAATCGCCTGTTTGGCGGCATTGAGCTGACGGCTACCGACGCCATCTGTCATCAAGATGATATCGCCCTGCAGGTGGCCGCCCTGGCTGAGCAGCTCCTTGGCTTTCTCCAGCGCCGCGGCCAAATTGGAGCCGCGTACCGGCATGATGGCCGGGCTCAGGGTTGGCAACAGATTGAGCAGTGTGTTGCGATCCCGGGTCAAGGGGCTGATGACAAAGGCGTCACCCGCGTAGGCCAGCAGGGCGGTTTCCCCTTCATTGAGTTGCTCCAGCAGATCCGTGGCGCGGAACCTGGCCTGGGTCAAACGGTTGGGGGCGGCGTCTGTTGCATACATGGACAAAGACATATCCATCACCAGCACCCGTCCTGTGCTGCTGGCAAATACCGGCAGGGGTTTCTTGTAAAGCGCCGGGCCGCTTAAGGCCAGTACTGCCACCAACCAGGCCAGACCAAGCCAGGGCAGGCGGTTTCGGCGGTTTTTGCTGCCTTGGGTCAACAGCAGTGGCGCCAGATGCGGCGCAATATAACGATCCCAGTCAGATTGGCCCGCTTGACGGCGACTTTGCAGCACTAACAGCAATGCCAGTGGCACTAAGGCCCACAGCCATTCGGGACGGATAAAGTGCAAACTCATGATTTCCTCCCCCAAGGTCCCGGCCAGACGCTGAGCAACAGGCTTTGTAGCTGCAGCAGTACGCTCAGCGCCAGCGCCAGTCCCAGCGGCCAGTAAAACAGCTCGGATTGCGGCCGGTAACTGAGGGCGTCACGGCTGACGGGCTCCAGCTTGTCGATTTCCTGATAGATCTGTTCCAGTTCTTCGGTATTCCGGGCACGGAAATAGCGCCCCTTGGTGGCATCGCTTATCCGTTGCAGCTGGGCTTCATCCAGATCCATCGAGGGGTTGACCCGTTCACGGCCAAACAGGGTGCGACGCTCCATCACATCGGCGCCTACACCTATGGTGTAGATGGTGATGCCGCGCTTGGCGGCAATAGCGGCGGCCTGATCCGGCACTATGCTGCCGGCATTGTTGGAGCCGTCGGTCAAAAGCACCAACACCCGGTTGCTGTCTTTCACCTTATCGAAGCGTTTTACCGCCAGGGCAATGGCATCGCCAATGGCGGTCTGTTTGCCCACCAGGCCGATTTGGGCTTCCTTGAGATACTGAGCCACAGAGCGTCTGTCCTGAGTCAGTGGAGCCTGCAGATAGGCGGCATCGGCAAACAATATCAGGCCGATACGATCGCCGGCGCGGCGCTCGATAAAGTCGCTGACCACTTTCTGGATCAGGGTGAATCTGTCTACCGCTTTGCCATCGAGCACCATGTCTTCAATCTGCATACTGCCGGAGAGATCCACCGCCAGCATCAGATCCCGCCCTTCGGTGGGCAGCTCTATGGGATCGCCAAGCCACTGTGGCCGGGCGATGGCCAGCAGCAACAGGCACCACAGCAGCCAGAGACTCAAGGGCGCTCTGCGTTTGCTTTGTTGCTGCTCGCGGGCATGGGCATCGACGCCGGGCAGTTGCAGTTGGCCGCCGCTGTTGACGGCGGGGCGATAGGCTAGCAGCAGCGGCAAGGGAATAAGCAGCAGTAACCAGGGCCAATAGAGGGTCAGCATCTTGGCTTGCCTCCCTTGGCAAAGTGTTTGGGCGCGCGCTTGAGCCAGCAAACACAAAGCGCCCGCAACTCGGTGGGGGCAGCGCTCGGTTGGCTGCGGTATTGATTTTCGAGCAAAGAGGCGAAGCGACCGCGCTGCTCGGCTGGCAGTGCGTTATCCAGATACTCGGCCCAGGATTTACCGCTGAGTCCGGCCACCTGGGTGCGCTCACCATAGCTGATGGCGGTGCGTTTCAACAATGCGCTCATCTTGGATAGCAGCTCCGGGTCCTGGTCCTGCAGCTGTGTCAGTTCAGTCATGGCGGCTTGAGCCACCGCCTTGTGAGCCTTGGTTGCCTGCAGGCGCCGATAGCCAAAGAATGCCGCGGCGCCAAGCAGTAACAAGGCCAGCAGCATCAGCAGCCAAATACCGGGAGCCGGAGGCCAAAAGGGCACCTCGGTCGGCAGTTGAATATCCTTGAGCGCACTCAGCGCCGGATTGGCTTGATTGGGATTCATCTTAACAGTGTCAATTGTTGATTGAGGCGCCGGCCGGCATCCAGAGTGCGAACCGGGACCTTGAGTTGTTGCATCAGGGTATCAAACTGCGCCAGGTTGGCGCGCTGACGACCGAGCCAGGCATCATAACCGCTGCGATCCAGGATCAGGCTGCGGCCCGACTCCCGTACCGGCAGGGCAAACTGCCGCGGCAGCTCGAGTGTGCCTTGGCGCATGGGATCCGTTACCACAAAGGCCGCCAGCTCGCAGTGGCGTTTGAGTTCCGACAGCGCCTGCTGACATTCGCTGCCAAAACCGTTGCCGTCTGTGATTATCCAGATAAGGGAGCCGGGTTTGGCCAGTCTTGCCAGACGCTGACAGGCCTGGAGCATTAACGCCTGACCATCTTCATGGGGGCTGTCCAGCGCTTCGAGCTGCGACTTGTGTACCGCCACCAGCGCCGATATCAGTGCCAGAATCCCCTGGTTGCGTGCTCTTGGCTTCAGCTCTCTGTGGGCGCTATCGCTCACTACCAGTGCGCCGAGGCGGTCGCCCTGCATGATGGCATTCCAGCCCAAGGTCGCCGCCAGATGCGCCACCTGTACCGACTGCAATAACAGCTGGGAGCCGAAATAGAGGCTGTGCTTCATATCCACCAACAGCAGGATAGGGCGCTCACGCTCCTCGACAAACAGCTTGGTATGCGCCTTGCCGGTGCGGGCGGTGACCCGCCAGTCTATGGTGCGGACATCATCGCCCTGTTGATAGTGGCGCACTTCGGCAAATTCCATGCCGCGGCCCTTTACCAGGCTGGCTCTGTGACCGGCCATGGCCGCGCGGGCTTTTCCCTGCCTGTCACCCAGAGCGCGGGCGATATTCTGGCAGGCAAGCAGCTCGGCCTCACACAGGTGGAGGCCGTCGGCAAACAGTGGCAGTGAAGAGTCTGTTGCTGCGGCTTTCATCAGGGAACGGCCACCTGATTGAGCACATGGTCTATCACCTGATCGCGGCTGACCCCTTCGGCCTGCGCCTGATAACTCAGCAGTAAACGGTGGCGCAGCACATTGGGCACCACGGCTTGAATATCTTCAGGGGAGACAAAGTCACGTTCATATAACCAGGCGCGGGCGCGGGCGCAGCGCTCGATGGATTGGGTCGCCCGCGGGCTGACGCCGTATTCCAGCCACTTGGCCAGCTGGTCGCTGTAGCGCTGAGGCTGACGGGTCGCCATCACCAAGTCGACAATATAACGCTCAAGCGGCTCGGCCAGATACAGCTCCAGCGCCTGCTCCCGGGCGAGGAACACTTCCTGCTGGCCTATGGGAATGACTTTCTCCATGCCGTGGGTCTTGGCTTCGCTGCGGGACAAACGCAGGATCTCAAGCTCAGTGTCTGCCTCCGGGTAATCCAGGTTCAGGTGCATCAGGAAGCGGTCAAGCTGGGCTTCCGGCAACGGGTAGGTGCCCTCGTTTTCCAGCGGGTTTTGGGTCGCCATCACTAAAAACAGCGGCGGTAACTTGTAGGAGTGCTTGCCCACCGTCACCTGGCCTTCGGCCATGGCTTCCAAAAGGGCCGACTGCACCTTGGCCGGGGCGCGGTTGATTTCATCCGCCAGAATAAGGTTGTGAAATATCGGTCCGGCTTCAAATTCAAAGGTCGCGGTTTGGGCGCGATAGATGTCGGTGCCGGTCAAATCGGCCGGCAGCAGGTCCGGGGTAAACTGAATGCGGTGAAAGTCGCCCTCAATGCCATCACACAGCGCTTTAACGGCCCGGGTCTTGGCCAGCCCTGGTGGTCCTTCCACTAACAGGTGGCCATCGGCTATCAGAGCGATAAGCAGGTTTTCGGTCAAAATTGGCTGACCTATGATCACTTGATCCAGATAGGTCCGCAGTGCATGAAATCGACTCAAAGGCATGATGCTACTCGTTTTATTTTAAGGCCCAACTATAGACAGCGGTTATGGTAAAGAATTCCCTGCGCCCTTGGCTAGTGTTAAAAAAACAAACAGGTGTTTAAAACCGGCCAACAAGAAGTTAGAATCAGATCACATTTTTAATGGTCAGACCTGTTTAGGGCAGTACGGGTCTCTTATGGAAAAACAATAAAGCGCAGCGTCAGGGCCAGTTTTCGGCGTGCGCCACTGTAAAGAGGGTGACAAATGAGTGACAGACAACAGGTAACCAATGCCAGGGGCGAGCGGATTGCCATAGTGGCAGGTCTGCGTACCCCGTTCGCCAAACAGGCGACGGCGTTTCACGGCGTATCGGCGCTGGATATGGGCAAGATGGTGGTCAATGAGCTGCTCAGTCGCAGTGAATTGGACCCCAAGCTGATTGAGCAGCTTGTCTATGGCCAGGTCGTACAGATGCCGGCAGCGCCCAATATTGCCCGTGAAATTGTCCTGGGTACCGGCATGAATTTGCACACAGATGCCTACAGTGTTACCCGCGCCTGTGCCACCAGTTTTCAGTCCACTGTCAATATTGCCGAGTCGATCATGACGGGCAATATCGAAATAGGCATAGCCGGGGGCTCGGACTCCTCCTCTGTGCTGCCTATCGGGGTGTCCCGCAAGTTGGCCCATGCCTTGGTCGATCTCAACAAGGCCCGCACCCTGGGACAGAAGTGGAACATAGTTCGCCGTCTGGGGTTTAAAGATCTTTTGCCTGTGCCGCCTGCTGTGGCCGAATATTCCACCGGCCTGTCCATGGGGCAAACCGCCGAGCAGATGGCCAAGAGCCACGGCATCAGCCGTGCCGATCAGGATGCGCTGGCCCACCGCTCTCATACCCTGGCGAGCCAGAGCTGGAATGAAGGCAAGCTCAAGGATGAAGTGATGGTGGCTCATGTACCGCCCTACAAGAGTTTTATCGAGCGTGACAACAATATCCGCGACAACTCGTCCCTTGAGTCTTACGCCAAACTCAGACCCGTATTCGACCGCAAGCACGGCAGTGTCACCGCCGCCAACAGTACCCCGCTGACCGATGGCGCCTCGGCGGTGATCCTGATGAGCGAAGGCAAAGCCAAGGCCCTGGGTTACACCCCCATTGGCTATATCAAGAGCTATGCCTTCAGCGCCATAGATGTTTGGGAGGATATGCTGATGGGGCCATCCTACGCCACGCCACTGGCGCTGAAACGCGCCGGTATGCAGCTCGAAGATCTGACCCTGATAGAGATGCATGAAGCCTTTGCCGCCCAGACTTTGGCCAATATGAAGATGTTTGCCTCGAAGAAGTTTGCCGAGGAAAAACTCGGTCAGAGCCGCGCCATTGGTGAAATCGATATGAGCAAGTTCAACGTGCTCGGCGGCTCGCTGGCCTATGGCCATCCGTTTGCGGCCACGGGCACTCGCTTGATCACCCAAGTGTGTAATGAACTGAAACGCCGCGGTGGCGGTACGGGGCTGACAACCGCCTGTGCGGCCGGTGGTCTGGGTGTGGCAATGATAGTGGAAGTGGAGTAATTGCAGATGGAAAACAGCAACAAGAGTTTTAGCCTCAGCCGCCGCGACGATGGCATTGCCATTCTTTCCATGGATGTACCCGGCGAAAGCATGAATACCCTCAAGGCCGAATTCGGCCCTGAGATTAGCGCCTTGCTGAGCGAAATCAAAGCGGACAGCAGTATCAAGGGCTTGGTGATCATTTCAGGCAAGCCTGACTCCTTCGTGGCCGGCGCCGATATCTCCATGCTCGATGCCTGTCAAAGCGCCGCCGATGCCCGCGAGCTGTCGAGCTCAGGGCATAAGGTGTTTGCCGAACTTGAAGGGCTGAAGATCCCCGTGGTTGCAGCCATTCACGGCGCCTGTCTCGGTGGCGGCCTCGAGCTGGCACTGGCTTGCCATCTGCGGGTGTGCAGTGACGACAAGAAAACCATGTTGGGGGTGCCGGAAGTTCAGCTAGGTCTGCTGCCGGGCGGTGGTGGTACCCAGCGTCTGCCACGCCTGGTGGGGATCACCACAGCGCTTGATATGATGCTTACCGGTAAACAGGTTCGCCCCAAGCAGGCGCTGAAGATGGGGCTGGTGGACGATGTGGTGCCCAAGTCGATTCTGCTGGAGGCGGCGGTTGAACTGGCATTGGCCGGCAAAGCCAAGCGCGGTAAAGGCAAAAATAATAAGCCTATGATGAACAAGCTGCTCGAAAGCAACGGCTTTGGGCAGAAAATCATCTTTGATCAGGCCCGTAAACAGGTTGCCAGAAAAACCCAGGGTAACTATCCGGCGCCGGACAAGATCATCGACTGTGTGCGGGTGGGGATGAGCCAGGGGCTAGAGGCAGGTTTGGCCACAGAGGCGCGCCATTTCGGCGAGCTGGTGATGACGCCCGAGTCGGCGGCGCTGCGCTCCATCTTCTTTGCCACCACAGAAATGAAAAAGGAAACCGGCGCCGAAGGTGCTGAGCCCAGTCCGGTTCACAAGGCCGTAGTGCTCGGCGGTGGCCTGATGGGCGGCGGTATCGCCTCAGTGACCACCACCAAGGCCAAAATTCCGGTGCGGGTCAAGGATATCAGTGAGCAGGGACTCAGCAATGCGCTGGGCTATGCCTATAAGTTGCTGGATAAGGGCGTCAAGCGTCGGCATATGACCCCGGCGGTGCGTGATAAGCAGATGGCCTTGATGACGACGACTACAGATTATGTCGGGGTCAAGGATGCCGACATAGTGGTCGAGGCGGTATTTGAGGATCTCAGCCTCAAGCATCAAATGGTGCGGGATATCGAGCGCGAATGCGGTGAACACACTATTTTTGCTTCCAACACCTCGTCTCTGCCCATAGGTCAGATTGCCGAAGCCGCCGCCAGGCCGGAAAACGTCATCGGCCTGCATTACTTCTCGCCGGTAGAGAAGATGCCGCTGGTGGAAGTGATTGCTCACGACAAGACCTCGCCCCAGACGATAGCCACCACAGTGGCCTTTGCCCGCAAACAGGGCAAGACGCCGATAGTGGTGAAAGATGGCGCCGGTTTCTATGTGAATCGTATTCTGGCGCTCTATATGAATGAAGCGGCTCAGCTGCTGCTTGAGGGCAACAGTGTCGAGAGTCTGGATAAGGCACTGGTGAAGTTTGGTTTCCCGGTCGGCCCTATCACTCTGCTCGATGAAGTGGGTATTGATGTGGGCGCCAAGATTTCGCCGATACTCGAAAAAGAGTTGGGTGAGCGTTTCGCTGCTCCCTCTGCCTTCGATAAGCTGCTCGCCGATGACCGCAAGGGGCGCAAGAACGCCAAGGGCTTCTATCTCTACGGTCCCAAAGCCGGCAAGAAGAAGGAAGTGGACAAGAGCGTTTATCAGGTGCTGGGGATAGCGCCGGGTGTTGGCGCCGAAAATGCCAACCTGGCAGAGCGTTGTGTGGTGCAGATGCTCAATGAAGCGGTGCGGTGTCTGGAAGAGGGCATCATAGCCTCTGCCCGCGATGGTGATATTGGCGCCATCTTCGGCATTGGCTTCCCGCCTTTCCTCGGTGGGCCTTTCCACTATATAGACACCATGGGCGCCGATCAGTTGCTGGCCAAGCTGGAACGCTTCCAGAGCCGCTTCGGCGACAGATTCGCCCCGAGTGAATTGCTCAAGACCATGGCCGCAGAAGGACGACGCTTCTTCGACTGACAGTGATTGGAATGGCTGTTCTTCGAATCGCCTTTGAGTAACAGCACTTTGAATAACAGTGCTTTGAGTTACAGCGCTTCGAATAACAGTGCTGCTTTACTGTAAAAGCGGCCTCAGGCCGCAACCCTCCAACCACGCCCCGGTAAGGCAGTAAATCACCGGGGCGTTTTTTTATAGAAGCTTGGGACGTCCCGCTCTTGGCAACCAAGGTGGCAAAGCTCAGGGAAGAGCGAGGATCCAATCCAATATGAGTGGGTCGCTATGCTTATCAATGAGCAGAATGCTGATGTCAATCTGGCATCAGATACAGGGCGATGCCGCGTTTAATGAGCTGAAAGCCTGTCCACTGGATAAGTCAGCCTTGGCAGAGGTTTTCTGGCCTTGATAAAGGCAAACTGACCACACTCTTTATCCAGTCAGCTTATCGGCTGTTTCCATGGTGAGCCGGCCTCTGTGGCTTGGCGGGATTCGCCGTAAGCCACAGAAGCTGGGTTAATGTTGACTCAGAGCTTGAATACTTCCATCCTGGCTTTGAGGCTATGGGTTAAGTTGCTGATCTCCTGACACGCTATGGCCGTTTGCGATGCCCCTTCGGCCATTTCGGTCGACACGTTATTGATATGGTCGACACTGCGGTTCAACTCTTCCGATACCGCATTTTGCTCACTGCAGGCGGTAGCAATTTGAGTACTCATTTGGGCGATGTTTTCCACCGAGTGCTCTATTTCGGTTATTTGGTTTCCGGCTTCGTTAACCTGCTCTACGCATTGGGTGATACCCGTCTGACATTCTTGGCTGGAAAGACCGATTTTGCTGCTGTTTTCCTGCAGTTGATTGACGATGTCGACAATTTGCGAGGTTGAATCCTGAGTGCGCTGCGCCAAAGAGCGCACTTCGTCCGCGACCACGGCAAATCCACGTCCTTGCTCACCGGCTCTGGCCGCTTCTATGGCGGCATTCAGTGCCAGGAGGTTGGTTTGTTCCGCGATGCCGCGAATAACGTCGACCACCATATTGATGTTGTTTGAGCTTGATTCCAGCTCCCTTGCCAATAGATCGGATTGCTGAATGCTCTTGGACACTTGCTCGATAACCGCCACTGTACGTTGCAAGGTAGCAGTGCCTTGTTTGGCGACTTCGGTTGCCGAATAGGCCGACGTTGCCCCGGCCTCGGTGTTTTGAGCCACTTCGGCGACTGCTGCCTGCATTTGGGTCATGGCCGATGCGACAGAGCTGAGCTCTGATTGCTGGTTTTGCATACTCGAGGCATTTTGCGCCGAAATGGCACTCACTTCCTCCACAGCTGCGGTCAGTTGGATGGTGGAGTCGCTGATCTCAGACACCAAAGAGTGGAGGTTGGCCTGCATGGTGACCAACTCTTTCAGTAGTGTTCCCAGCTCATCTTTGGTCAGGGCCTGCTCATCTATGGCGTTATTCAGTTGTCCCTTGGCTATCTTGGCGGCGAATTTCAGGGCCCTGTCTATGGGGCGGCAAATTGCCCGCGAGAGCAAGGTAGAGGAGAGGGCTATCACCATTATGATGATGAGCGCACCTATGGCGGCACCGTACTGGGTCAATGAGGCTTCATGCTGAACGTCATCACTGATTTTATTGATTAATTCATCATTGAGCCCCAAGGTATTGTCGAGACTCGTCAAGGCGCGGGAATAGGTATCAAAGCTGGAGAGGATCACCTGATTGGCGGTTGTCGCATCACCTCTTTTCAATAGCTCATTATAGGAACGGGTTTCCTGAATGTATTGATTCCAGGTGTCTTTAAAGGCTTTAAAAGCGTTCTGCTCTTGCCTGCTCAGTTCCAAAGCTTCGTAGGCAACTATGCCCGCCTGAACGTCGGCTCTCAGTTTATCCAGCCCTTGCAGCCATTCACCTATTTGCGGGTTGTCTATATTGGGAAGCAGTGAAAACTCATCTTTTCGAACCTTGGTGATATCGACCTGGATACCTTTCAATATGGCCACTGAAGGCAGGCTCTTGTCGGTCAGCACCTTGATATTTTGGTTCAATGCCGACAGGCTCAGTACCAATAATATGGCTACAGCAGCAAATACCACAAAGACGACCAGGTAACTCGCCCATATTTTTTTAACGACACTTAAGTCTCTAATATTCATTTACTTCCCCATCAAGGATTGGCTATTAGACAAATGTACAATAACTATAGCCTGATTCCGGGGGACTCCCACCTGTTATAAACAGTTTGCTATTCCGTTTGAAGGTTGTGACTTTCCCAACGTTTGTGGGTGATGCCAAGTGAGTGCTAAAGCTAAAGCTAAAGCCAAAGCCAGGCGGGAGTTGTGTTTTTGCCAAGGGGAATAAATATGCGGCGTTACATGCTACGAGCCACTTAAGAAAGGTAGAGCGGGTTTACTTGAGATAAAAAAGCCGGTCAGCATCTTGCCCATCGGCTTGGTAGAGTTCACGGCATCAGAGCCCTATTCAGTCAAGGCGCCGATTCTATTTAGCGGTATCACTCGTTATTGCCTGTCCCTGTCCATTGGATATTGGCTTTAATCTCTTCCACCAGACCGGCATCCTCTTCGGTAACATGACCTATAACACTGTAGATCTTGCCGACAACAGGCTGCTCGATATCGAATTGCGCCTGGCAGTATTCGATACCATTTTCTTCACCGGGGAACAGATAGGCTGGAATGCGATATTCCATACCTTCGTAGCTGAGGTTGAGGTCGTAAAACTCCCTTACCTCATCACAGCTGAAGTCGGTGTTGGGTACATCGAAGTAGAGCCCCACCTTGGCGCCGCCATTATCCGCCGCTGTCATCTGCATGGTCAGGTGACCGAGCTGATAGCTTGCTTCTGTGGCCGCCGGCAGTTCCGCTGTAAACATACGACCTTGGGCATCGTCATCAGACTCAATATCCAGACGTTTTTCTACATCATCGGCTTTGCTGAACAGGGTATAGCGACCGTCCCAAAGTTGCAGCACTTTGGCATTGTCACCGACACCGGCAATGGCGTCGTTCAGTTTGATGGTTTCCTGATGTTCAACACCTTCATCATCGCCGTACTCCAGCACCATTTGGCCTAGTTCATTAATGATATAAGTAGAGACTTCCACGGTTGCAGTGGCAGAACATTCGCTGAGGTTGTCTTGAGTACGGACATTACGCAGCACAGAGCCGTTTTTGAACTCCAGAGTGTCGCACCATACTTGCATCACACCGTCGTCGTTCTCGTCGGCAGAACCCCATTCTGTAGTGAACCAGGTTTTGCCTTCCAGCGGATGTTTGGGCTCTGGTTCGACACCGTTATCGGCAACCTTGACTTTGAGGTCGGTCTTCACAGCTGCATGTTTGCCGTCATTGACTGTCACAGTGATCACAAAGTCGCCGGCAACCAGAGGCTTGCCGGACAAACGCAATGAGTCACCTTGCTCAATTTTCAGGGCGATACCTTGCATATCCGTCATGGCACTGAAGGTCAGTTGATCTTTATCCTGATCGCCAAACAGCTCATCCAGGTCAATCACCTGATCGATTTGATTGCCTACTGTCAGCGACATGCGCGCCAGTTCAGCTTCCAGTTCGGCTTTTTCAGCCGGGTTGATGACAGGAGCATGGTTGATACTGCTGACTTCAATCTCAATTTCCAGTGGGTATGAGCGGGCGCCCTTGTTGTCGGTGGCGTAAGCGTGCAGCTCAATTTCACCGGCTACCTTAGGTGTGCCGCTGAGTACGCCTGTTTTGGCATCGAATGCCAGGCCCAGGGTTTCCAGTGCTATGTTGCCATCTTCCTCCATCAGGCTCAGAGTGAAGCTGTCGTTGTCCTTGTCGGCAAAAGCGGCTGACAAATCTACGGCAGTCATCGGCTGACCCAGTTCCACTTCAATTTGGGTCAGCTTGTCCAGCTCGGCCTTGTTCAAGGCAATATGAGGTCTGTGGTTGGATTCTACACCGCCTTCTGGGGTGATCACCGGCTCGTAGTCGTCGAGTTTGTCACCGGCTTCCACCTTGGCAGCCACATCTTCAACCAAGAGTTGCAGATGCGCTTCAGCCAGGCCCTGATGGCTAACCAGCGTCTCGCCGACAATGTTCAGCGCTTGAGCGACCTTGTTGGCACTACTCTTGGCCAGATAGTCACCAAACAGCAGCTCTGGTTCGGCTTTAAGTTCAGCAAATTGAGCCGACACAACTTGTTCGGCATCCGCCTTGGATACACCTTGGTTGGCGTCCATATGCTTGACAACCAAGTCGGTCAGCGGGCTGATCACCTGGCTGTTGGCATCTTTGCTTGCCGGGGCCTTGAGCTCAAAGGTTTTTTTCACCAAGCCGCGGCTTTCATCCATGGTTTTGTCGGCAATGGCCTTAACACACAGTGTTTGTCCCTGATATTGGCCATCGATCCGGGCAATACCGCCTTTGCCGGTTGTCGCCACTTTGGTTTGGCAGTTTTCGCCGGCATAAACGTCGGCATTCACCAGATAACCATCAATGGCTGTGACCGAAAATGATTTGGCTGTGGGGTTGTCATTGTTGTCGCTGCCGCCGCAACCGGCCAGTGCCAGTGCAATTGACGCTGCAAGCAAAGTCGTCTTCTTCATTCTCTATCCCAAAATAATTAGAGCGCCTTGATTACGCCCATCCACCTTTTTAGATACAAAAGTTCCATTTAAAGCGATGCAGATGATAACTTTGATAAATAAAAGATAAATTGATTGGCTTCACATAAAATTCCTGATTAAAAACAGTGTGATAGGTTGAATTTTGAGCTGTGGTTTAATTTTGAACATATATTGGTGTCATAATCACCAAAAGTGCCGCTATCTGAGTTTTTACTTGTCAGAAGTAAGGATATGTGCCGCCTGAATGGATTGATAAATGCTTATAAATAAGAGAGTTATTGATGGCTTGTTAATTGCATCTCAGGTAGCAGAAATGAAAGCTCTGGATTGAATTAGCGCGTATTTAGCCCACGCCAATGCGCGGAGGTTAAGCCGCCGGTTTGTTAAAAGTGAACCTTGGTTCAGTGTAAAAAACAGCTCCGCAAGAGTGGCATCTGCGGAGCTGTTTTCAATGGAGCTGTTCTAAATGGAACTGTTTCAAATGAGAGTTAAGCCGAATTTAATGCCCGTCGCCTTACTACTTTGTTTAGGAAACCTGTCTCAGGAGCTTTTTCAGTGGCTTGGGTTTAGGTA
Organism: Shewanella sp. K8; assembly: GCF_028823715.1. Classification (NCBI taxonomy): domain Bacteria; kingdom Pseudomonadati; phylum Pseudomonadota; class Gammaproteobacteria; order Alteromonadales; family Shewanellaceae; genus Shewanella; species Shewanella sp. K8. The sequence continues at coordinate 34,537 of NZ_JAPEHY010000007.1, read as the reverse complement.
ACTGGGCTCAGTAGCCCGCTGCCTCACTGCCGGCACGGCGCGGGTCAGATGCACCAAATTTACCTTCTTCGGTCACCATAATGCTCTGGGTGCTGCCCATGGAACTTTTGACCTTGACCTGGTGGCCCATGGCTTCCAGCAGCGCTATGGTGTCACCATTGAGGCTGCGCTCAACCCGAATTTCATCTGGCAGCCACTGGTGATGCATTCGCGGCGCAAAGCTGGCTTCGGCGATATTCAGGTCGTGGTCAATCACATTCATGATGATCTGCAGCACTGTGGTAATGATCCTGGCGCCACCCGGGCTGCCGGTAACCAGAAACGGCTGACCGTCTTTCATTATCATGGTCGGGCTCATGGAGCTCAGTGGCCGCTTGTTGCCCTGTACCGAGTTGGCTTCACCGCCCACTAGGCCATAACCGTTGGGGGTGCCGGGTTTGGCTGAGAAATCATCCATCTCATTGTTCAGCAAAATCCCTGTACCATCGGCCACCAGCCCAGAGCCATAACTGAAGTTGAGGGTATAGGTGTTGGATACCGCATTGCCCCATTTATCCACGACCGAGTAGTGAGTTGTCTGGTCACTTTCATAAGGGGCCAATTTGCCGGGTTTGACCTGGCTTGAAGGGGTGGCGTGCTTGCTGTCGATGCTCTTGGCCAATGTCTGGGCATAATCCGGGCTCAACAGGGCTTTGACCGGCACAGGATAGAAATCCGGATCGCCGAGATACTCGCTGCGATCGGCATAGGCCCGTCTCATGGCCTCGGCCATAAGATGCAAAGTGGCGGCGGTGTTGTGGCCCAGATCATGGATGGGGTACTGCTCGAGAATGTTGAGGATTTCTATGATATGGATGCCACCCGATGATGGTGGCGGCATGGAAACCACCTCATAGCCTCGATAGTGTCCGCGCACCGGCTGGCGCTCTATGGCCTGATAGTTGTTGAGATCCTCAAGGGTCATGATGCCGCCGGCGGCCTGAATGGCACTCACCAGTTTCTCGGCGGTTTCCCCTTGGTAAAATCCTTTGCTGCCCTGTTTGGCAATCAGCTCCAGCGAGTGAGCCAACTCAGGCTGCTTGATGATTTCGCCCGGTACAAAGCTGCTGCCATCTGCCTTGTAGAAGATGGCGGCAGAGCTTGGCCATTGGGAGATGCGGCGCTTAACCCCATCGAGGGAGTTGGCCAGATCTGAAGTAACGCTGATCCCTTCCCGCGCCAGTTTGATCGCCGGGGCTATCACTTGCTCCCGTTTCATGGTGCCATACTTGGACAGGGCCAGCTCCATGCCCATCACAGTGCCGGGAACGCCCACCGCCAGGCCGTGCTCGCGGCTGAGTTTATTGACCGCATTGCCCTTGTCATCGAGGAAGATATCCCTGTGGGCCTTGGAAGGCGCCATCTCCCGATAGTCTATGGCTATGGTCTTGTTTTCCTTCGCCAGGTGTACCAGCATGAAACCGCCGCCACCTATATTGCCGGCCCGGGGCAAAGTTACTGCCAGGGCATAACCCACGGCTACTGCTGCATCTACTGCGTTGCCGCCTTGCTTGAGAATATCCACCCCGATACGGGAAGCCAGTGCCTCCTGGCTGGAAACCATGCCGTGCTTGGCCCAAACGGGCTGGGCTGTGGCCATTTCACTGTAAATCGAGGATTCGTTGGCGGTAGCTTGTGGGCTGTAACTCAGGGTGGAGGCTGCAGGCAGAGCCAGAGCGACGGCGAAGATCAGCGGTTTTATCAGACGCACTATATTTCCTTATACTGCTTTTGCTTAAGTTGCTATGCAATGTGCCGCCAATTATCCTTGATTGCAAGTTTGCCTCGGCATATGGAATAAATTTGGACAATAAGCACTTGCAGTGGCGTTTTGCCGCCGGCATTGATGAGATCCCCGCCGCCGAGTGGGATCTGTGTCTGGCTGAAGATGGAAAAACAGAGCCGGACAACCCTTTTTGCCGACATGCTTTTTTGAAGGCGCTGGAGCAAAGTGGCAGTGTTTGCGCCGCAGCCGGCTGGCAACCCATGCATTTACAGCTGTTTTGCAACGACAGGCGTTTGGCTGTGATGCCTCTCTATCTCAAGGAGCACTCCTGGGGCGAATATGTGTTCGACTGGGCCTGGGCCGATGCCTATCAGCGCCACGGTGAAGCCTATTATCCCAAGCTGGTCTGCGCCATTCCCTTTACGCCTGTCACCGGCCCAAGACTCGGGATAGCGCCTGAGGCCAGGGCGGCGGCCGCTGATATCCAGCAGGCGCTGGGGAAACTGTTTTGGCAACTGCTCGAAAGCTACTCCTCCTGGCATTGGCTGTTTGTCAATGAGGTGCAACTCGAGTCATTGCGGCATTTGCCCCAGACCTTGGTGCGGGAAGGAACGCAGTTTCATTGGTTTAACCGGGGTTACAGCAACTTTGATGATTTTTTGGCGCGGCTCAACTCCAAACGGCGCAAGAATATTCTCAAAGAGCGCCGCGCCTTGGCTGGCTTGCAGTTTGTCTGGCTCAGGGGCGATGAACTGCAAGATTGGCACTGGCAGCTTTTCTATCGCTGCTATCGGCAAACCTACCTGAAACGCTCCGGCCACCGGGGATATCTTCAGCCCGACTTTTTCAAGCAACTCGGTAAGTTGATGGCGGCCGAGGTGCGTTTGCTCTTGGTTCACCGCTTGGGTGAAACGCCGCAACAGGCGCTGGCATGCGCGCTTTATCTGCAGGGGAAAGATACTCTTTATGGCCGCTATTGGGGCGCACTTGAGGAGATCCCGGCGCTGCATTTCGAGGCCTGTTACTGGCAGGGGATTGACTATTGCATCGAGAACGGCCTCAGTTGCTTTAACGCCGGGGCCCAGGGGGAGCACAAGCTTATCCGCGGTTTTGAGTGTGTCACCACCTATTCGCTGCATGGCATAGCGCATCCGGGCTTTCGGGAGGCGATAGCCGATTTCTGTCAAACAGAGGCCGGCAACAACCGCTTGTATCAAGCGCAGTTGCAGCAGGCCTTACCCTACAAAAAGGGCGATTAACCCAGCGCCAGCCAGACACCGACCCCCAACATCAGGCTGCCGGCTATCCGGTTGAGCAGGCGGACATTGTTGCCACGGCTCAAAAACAGCCTCAGGCTCTTGCCGCCATTGGCATAGGCCAGCATACAGATGAGCTCGGTACACATGATAATGCCGATGAGTGCCGTCAGTTGCGGTGCCATAGGTTGCTGCAGATTGATAAAGGGAGGCAGCAAGGAAATCATAAAGGCCCAGCCCTTGGGATTGGCAATGGCGGTGACAAAGCCTTGGGAGATCAACGCTGTGCGCTTGATACTTCGGGGTTGGTCCAGATTGGCCATCTTGCCCTTGGCCCGCCACATATTGATGCCGAGCCAGATAAGATAGGCACCGCCAAGATATTTGAGCCCCTGGAAGATCATTGGATGTTTCAACATAACCGTGGCTACACCCAGCACGGCAGCCAAAGCCACCAGGGCGACCCCCACGAGTTCACCCAGCATCATCCACAGAGTGCGGCGCACCCCAATGCTCATCCCCAGTGTCATGGCCAGGGTCATGCACATTCCCGGGGTAACGGAAACAAAGAAAAAGGTTGGAATAAAAGCGGCGAGCAGGGCGTAGTCTTGCATTTTGGGTACAGCTGTCTCTCAAAAAGGGAGATCAGTCTAATGAAATCCTACCGGGTGACAAAGTAAAAAATTGCAGCGCTCAATATACTAAGGCGGAAAACAAGAGACCGATCATCAGATCGGTCTCAAACAGGTGATTTCGCTATCGGTTACAGCACGCCACGCTTCATTTGATCGCGCTCGATGGATTCGAACAACGCCTTGAAGTTACCCTCGCCAAAGCCGAGGTTGTTCTTGCGCTGAATAATTTCGATAAAGATGGGGCCGAACAGGTTTTTGGTGAAGATCTGCAGCAGATAGCCACTGTCATCCCCGTCCACCAGAATTTGATGATGCTTTATCTTGTCACGGTTTTCCGTCACCTGAGGCACCTTGTCGAAGATGGTGTCGTAGTATTCAGGGATGATGTCCAGGGTCTCGATTGAGGTTCCTTCCATGGCATCGAGCGAGGCGACGATATCCCTGGTGCGGAACGCCAGATGTTGCACGCCCGGGCCGTTATATTCGCGCAGGTACTCATCAATCTGGTTTTTGTCGTCACCCTTGCCCTCATTGATGGGAATACAGAAGCTGCCATCGGGAGAGCGCAGGGCGTAGGAGACCAAGGCGGTTTGTACGCCGCTGATATCGAAGTAACGCACTTCGGTGAATCCGAAGATATCCTTATAGAAATCAGACCATTGTTCCATAGTACCCTTGTGGACATTGTTGGTCAGGTGATCCACTTCCATAAAGCCTTTTTCAGGGACTATCACAGGGGCAGGCAGGTCGACAAAGTCTGTCTTGTAGATATTGTCCTGCTCGCCGAAACGGTCGATGAAGTAAATCAGGCTGTCGCCTATACCATAGATTGCCGGGTAGGGCAGATCAGTGTGGGCCTGATCTGCCGGACGGGCGCCGCGGGATACCGCCAGTTGCAGGGCATAATTGGCATCTTCTACCCGCCACCCCATGGAGCAGATGGCCGGGCCATGGTGCTTGGCAAATTCGGCGCTGAAGCCTTGACGCTCCTTGTTGAGCAGAAAATTAATGTCATTCTGCTTGTAATAGAAAATCTCCCTGTCCTTGGCTTTTTTCAGCATGGAGAAACCAAAGTCGATAAAGACCTGGTGCATGAAATCACTGTCCGGGGTTGCAAACTCGGTGAATTCGATACCGAGCAGTCCCAGTGGATTCTTTTCGCTTGCCATTTCTATGTCCTCTTCAATGATGTTGCTTGCGGCCATTCTCTGATGGCCTTGCTGGATATTCGTTTCCGGGCTCAGCCTTCGAGCCAGGAGCGGTTGTAATCAGTACTCATGCAGCTTTGCACATGGGTGGTTAACTGCAGCGGGGCAAAGGTATCCACCATAACGGCGTATTCATAGGTGTCTTTCTTGCCGATGGAGGCTTCGGTGCGTCCGGGCTGCGGCCCATGAGGCACACCTTTTTGATGCAGTGTCAGGTAACCGGCTTCTATGCCGGTGCGGCTCATAAAGTCGCCGTCCACATAGTAGAGCACCTCGTCACTGTCGATATTGTTGTGGTAGTAAGGTGCCGGGATCGCCTTGGGATGGAAGTCGTAAGGTCTGGGAACAAAGTTGCAGATAACAAAGTTGTGGGCGGTAAACACCAGATGATCTGAGGGGGGCAGGTGAATCTTGCCTACCTTGGGCGCGTACTCTGTGATGTTGAAGGCCCAGGGGTAGACAAAACCGTCCCAACCCACCAGATCAAAAGGATGCCATTCCAGCTGAGTCAGTTGATATTTGTCGCCAAACTTGCTGACCAGTGGGAACTCCCCTTGCTCGACCCTGGCCTCTGTCAGTTCGGGTACCCGGATATCCCGCTCGCAATAGGGCGCTGACTCCAGCAACTGGCCATAGTCATTGCGAAAGTGTTTGGGGATCTCCACCATGGAGAAGGATTCGATCACCAACAGGCGCACATTACTGTAGTCCTTGAATTTCAACTGATAGGTGGTGCCGCGGGGGATCACCAGGTAGTCCCACTTTTGCACCTTGAGCTTGCCGTATTCGCTTAAGAGCTCGCCTTCACCCTCGTGGACAAATACCACTTCGTCGGCGTAGGCATTGCGGTAGAACAGCTCGGTATCCTCGGTGACTCTGGCAGTATAAATCGCCAGATCCTGATTGAAGAAAATCTTGTTGCGGGCACAGAAGAAGTGCCCCTGTCTGTCGGCCTGTTTACTGTCCAGTTTATAGTTCTGTACCAGGGAGTCCTGCCACACTTCACCATGGCTGAGCTCAAAAGGCTCAACGGTTAACGCCTTGGTAGGCATATTGTGGTGGTACTTGTTGGAATAGATATTGGAAAAGCCATGGGTTGAAAACAGCTCTTCACGGTAGAGTTCACCGGATGGCTTCTCAAATGCGATATGGCGCTTGTTGGGAACCTGCCCCTGTTTTACATAAAATGGCATCTGACTCTTCCTTGGTGGCGCTTGCTGTTAACCTTCTTTGGGAACCTTCGGCGGCCACTGTTGTTATTCTTGTTCTCTTTGCGCTCTTGTCTGTCGGAATTGCCGGTCGCTAGCAGCGCAAATGAGCCGTTTTTGTGATCTATCTTTCAATTTAGTTGCGCGCTTGTACAAAAAAAAGAATAATTATTCGGCATACTCAATCTAAAAATTTGATTGTCTTGTTGGATTTACGGGAGTGTAAACCTTGCGTATCGATATCGACGCCTTCAATGTGCTTAAGGTGGTGGTGGAAGAGGGCAGTTTTGCCAAGGCGGCAGAGCGTCTGCACAAGGCGCAGTCGGCGGTGAGTTATCAGATAAAGAAACTGGAACAATATCTTGGCGTTAATCTGCTTGACCGTAATCAATACCGGGCCGAGCTGACTCACGAAGGGCGGGTTATTTTGGCCGAGGGACAACGCTTGCTGGCGCATCTTGGCAATATAGAGCATCTGGCCAGCCGTTTCAGTGAGGGCTGGGAGCCCAGATTGGAGCTGGTGATAGACGGCGCCTTGCCGATGGAGCCTATCATGACCGCCCTCAAGCGCATGACAGAGCATAAGATCCCGACCAAAATCCAGCTCAATATGGAGTTTCTCGGTGGGGTACAACACAGGTTTGAGCGCGACAGCGCCGATCTTATGTTGGTGAAAGACTATCGCAGTGGCCCCAGTTACCACCCCAAGCCCCTGCCTGCTATCACCAGTGTGTTGGTGGCAGGTAAAGACCACCCCTTGACTTCGCGCCGCGGCATTACCCTGTCAGAATTGCAGCAACATGTGGAGCTCACCATCGAAGACTCATCACCGGTCAAGAGCCAGCGCGATGAGCTGCAGTTCGGCGGCGACAAGGTCTTTTATCTCTCCGGTTTCATCATGAAAAAGAACGCCTTGCTCAAGGGCCTGGGTTTTGGCTGGATGCCGGACTTCCTGATAACCGAAGAGTTGGCTTGTGGTGATTTAAGTGAGCTGGACTTTGTCGGCGGCAGCCGTTTTCGTTTTATTCCTCAGTTGGTGTCGACGCTGGAGCGGCCTCTTGGCCGTGCAGGAAGGCTGTTTACTGAGCTGATTCTGGAGGAGTTTGAGCGCTTTCAGGGGGATAATGCCAGCGGTCTGGGTTGAAGCATTCTGTTACTTTTTACTCAAATCACATCCGTCTCCTCACTTGCTGTTTTGACATTTTATGTCATAGACTGAGTGCCAGGTCATTCAGACCCTAAACCATTGAGGGGGAGTTTCAATGAGCAAGAACAGCCATGAAGTGGATTATGAGATCAAGGGCGAGAGCATGCAGCTGGTTGAGGTGGAGCTGGATCCCGGTGAAACCGTGATCGCCGAGGCGGGCGCCATGACTTACATGGAGGAAGGGATCAGTTTTGAAGCGCGCATGGGCGATGGCTCAGAGCCGGATTCAGGATTCTTTGGCAAGTTGATGGGGGCCGGTAAACGTATGCTGACAGGTGAAAGCCTGTTTATGACCCATTTCAGCAATCAGGGCCAGGGCAAACGTCGGGTGTCGTTCGCCGCACCTTATCCCGGCACCATCCTGGCAATCGATCTCGATGAGGTCGGCGGTGAACTCATTTTGCAGAAAGACAGTTTTCTGGCCGCGGCTATGGGTACCCAGGTGACCATGAGGTTCAATAAGCGCCTGGGAACCGGTTTCTTCGGCGGTGAAGGCTTTATTTTGCAGAGCCTCAAGGGTGATGGCATGGCCTTTATTCACGCAGGTGGCACCTTGATCCGTAAAGAGCTTAAGGGCGAAACCCTGAGAGTGGATACCGGCTGTCTGGTGGGCTTTACCAACGGCATCGATTACGACATAGAGAGGGCCGGCTCTCTCAAGTCCATGGTGTTTGGTGGTGAAGGTTTATTTTTGGCGACACTTTCAGGGCATGGCATAGTGTGGCTGCAGAGCCTGCCGTTTTCCCGTATGGCCGACAGGATCATTGCCCATGCGCCTTCCGCCGGTGGCAGTGACAGGGGAGAGGGCTCAGTGCTTGGTGGAATTGGCCGTATGCTGGATGGGCGCTAAAGCGCTATTTGCGAAACTATCAGCAGAGATAGCAGTAAAGATAGCAGCGAAGAAAGGCAGTCAAGCGCTTAACCTATTTTGCCGACAAACAAAAAAGCCATGGTTTCTACCATGGCTTTTTGCTTTTGAACTTAGGGCTTTTGATAACGGTATCAATGTTCCAGGATCTCAATGATCCTGCGGGTCTTGTCGTGCAGCTTGAACAGTGTGCCTTCAATGTCGACCGTTATCAGGCCATCATTGCCCAGCGGCACAACCACGCGGCCGCGGGCATAGATATCATTATCAAGAATATCGCCCCTGTGATAGCGCTTCTGCCAACCCGGAGGCAAAGGTTCACCCCGGGCGGCTTTCTTTTGCAGGCCAGGGGGCAAATCTTTGTGGTCTTTATCCTGCTTGGCCAAAACGGCCGGACTGGCCAGCAGGGCACCCAGGCTGATTGCTAACAAGGCTTTGGATAGTTTGTTTGTCATAGTTTCTCTCCTGCGAGTAGAAGAATACGTTGCCATTCCTGCTCTGTGACCGGTTGCACGCTCAGCCTGGCCCCTTTTTGTACCAGATACATATGTTCGAGCTGCGAGTCTGCCTTGATCTCTTTCAGGCTGACTGCTCTGGCAAACTGACGTTCAAAGCCGATATCCAGCTGGAACCAACGCGGTGACTCTGGGCTCGACTTGGGATCAAAGTAGGGTGACTCTGGATCCCAGGCCGTGGTATCGGCTTTGGCCTTGCCGACGACTCTGGCAGTGCCCACCACGCCCGGCGTTTTGCAACTGGAATGATAGAACAAAATGGCGTCGCCGATTTGCAGTTCATCGCGAATAAAGTTGCGGGCCTGATAATTGCGGATCCCGCACCAGGGTTCCACCTTGACCCGCTGTAGATCGCCGATACTGAATTCATCGGGTTCGGATTTCATCAACCAGTACTTCATGCTGGCACTCCTTGAGTGTTTTTACCAGAAAAGCTTACCAGCCTGTTAAGCACTTATTCAGCAAGGCAAGGGCAGACTGACCTCATTAGATTGGTAGATTATGCATTATTGTGATAATCGATGTAAAAGATTAGGAGTCGCCTATGGCCACGCTTAGCCTGACAGCTTCAACTGCTGATTATCAAACCTATCGTCATGATTTTGCCCGCGGGGAACAGGATTACAATCCCGCGACAGTCCACAAATTTGTTGCTGAAATGAAGCGCCAAGGCATGCTGCTCAACGAGTTCAGTTGGGACGATTGGTACCAAAACAGCCATATGGTCGATAGGCCTGAATATATCGCCGATGCTTCCTTGTATGAATGCCGCTTGCTGCTCAGTGCCATGGTGCGACTTGAGCGTTTCAGCCCGGGTGTCCTGCAGAACATGCGCCGCCAGGGGGTCATGTTGGCCTTACTGGAAAGAATGCAGCAACTGCAAAAGGCGGCCTGAGAATATCCGGGGGCTGATCTTATATTGTCCATTTTGCTGCCATGATCCCGTCATCGGCAGACTTTTTATTCAGGGCTCCTTTGAGGGCCCTGATGGTTTTTGAGCCATTATTCTTTAGTCTAAAAGCCGGTTTCCTTGCTTGTTATTCCAATGCGCCATTCGTTAGAGTCGTTATGAACCCTGCGCCCAGGCCGCAGTGAAAGCCAATCATTGCCGCTGTTTTTGATACTTTTCAGATGCCGCCAATATGGCTTCACACTGTGAGGGGAGGGCCGCCGGCTCAGGGTGACAGACTCTTCCTATAACGATAAAACAACGCACGGAGGCTTAGATGTCTGCCAACAAGACAAGCAAGCAACCCAATGATTTACCTCTGTCCCAGAGCCGTTATCTGGGGCACAGTAATACTCCCTTGATAGACAAGACCATAGGCCAGTATCTGCAGGATATCTGCAACCGTTATCCGGACAACACTGCCGTGGTGATGCATCATCAGCAACTGCGCTGGAGTTATGCGCGCTATCTTGAAGAGATAGATAAGCTGGCCACAGGCCTGCTGGCACTGGGTATCGGCCCCGGGGATCGGGTCGGGATCTGGTCGCCCAATAATATCGAGTGGTGTCTGACTCAGTTTGCCACCGCCAGAATTGGCGCCATCATGGTGTGCATCAACCCGGCTTATCGCCCGGAAGAGCTGGAATATGCACTCACCAATGTGGGCTGCAAGGCACTTATCACCCACGACAAGTTCAAGTCCAGCGATTACCTGGCGATGCTGAATGAGCTGGCGCCGGAGCTCAGTGATGCCGAGCCCGGCAAACTGATGTCCAGCCGTCTGCCGGAACTGCGCTGCGTTATTCGCACCGGCAGTGACAAGACGCCGGGCATGCTGAATTTCCCTGATGTATGTGCCATGGGCTCTGAGGCGGAATATGCCGATCTCAAAGGCATAGGTGAGCGTTTATCGCCCCATGATGCCATCAATATTCAATTCACCTCAGGCACCACGGGGAACCCCAAAGGCGCCACGCTGACCCACCACAATATTCTCAACAACGGCATGCTGGTGGCCGACGCCATGGGCTTTGGCCCGGACGACAAGCTTTGTATTCCCGTGCCTCTGTACCACTGCTTCGGCATGGTGCTGGGGAACCTGGTCTGTCTGGCTAAAGGTGCCACGGCCGTGTTCCCATCCGATGCCTTTGATCCTGCTATTACCCTCAAGGTGGTTGAGCAGGAGCGTTGCACCGGACTTCACGGGGTACCGACCATGTTTATCGCCGAATTGGAGTTGGCCAACTTCCGGGATTATGACCTCAGCAGTTTGCGCACCGGAGTGATGGCCGGAGCCACCTGCCCCGAGGAAGTGATGAAACGGGTGCATAAGCTGATGCATATGACGGAAGTCGTAATCGGTTACGGTCAAACCGAATGCAGCCCGATCAATAACATGACAGAGGTCGAGTCCTCGCTGGAGAAGCAGGTTACTACCGTGGGCCGGGCTCTGCCCCATACCGAGGTGAAGATTATCGATGAGTTCGGTGAAATAGTGCCTGTAGGTCAGCCGGGTGAGGTGTGCAGCCGAGGTTACTGTGTGATGCTGGGGTACTGGAACGATCCGGCCAAAACCCAAGCCACCATAGACAAGGATGGTTGGCTGCACTCTGGCGATCTCGGGGTGATGGACAGCGAAGGTTATGTGCAGATAGTTGGCCGCATCAAAGACATGATTATCCGGGGCGGTGAGAACATCTATCCGCGGGAGATTGAAGAGAAACTCTACACTCATCAGGATATTCAGGATGCCGCGGTATTCGGGGTACAGAGTGAAAAATACGGTGAAGAGGTGTGTGCCTGGATCAAGATGCGCCCCGGCAGTACTGTCACTGAAGATGAAATCCGTCACTTCCTGACCGAAAAGGTGGCTTATTTCAAAGTGCCGCGTTACATCAAGTTTGTTGAGCAGTATCCGATGACAGTTACCGGTAAAATTCAAAAGTTCCGCATGCGTGAGCTGATGTATGAAGAGCTGCACCGGGATATCAATGGCTGAGTCATTTAAACCGCAACAGTAAAAGAGAAGCGCCGCAATGCGGCGCTTCTCTATGGTTATGAATTATTTGCCGAAAGGAACCGGCCTTGGGGTATCTTTATTGGATGGCGGCAGAATCGGCAGTTCAACCTTGGGCTGTTCCCCGGTCAGCGACTTGAGGAAGGCTACCATTTCCTGAGTTTCTTTTTCGGTCAACTTCTGGCCCAGCTGGATATCCGACATGGTGTTGACCGCTTCTTCCAGGTTCCAGACGCTGCCGTCATGGAAGTAGGGGTAGGTGAGTTCAATGTTACGCAGAGTCGGCACCTTGAACACCATCTTGTCAGCTTCCTTGCCTGTTACTCCCTTACGGCCTTCGGCAGGGTTATCCGTGTGGAAAGGCTTGATGAGTCCCATCTTCATATACATGGTGCCACCGACCGCCGGGCCATTGTGGCAAGCGACACAGCCTTTGTCCTTGAACAGCTGATAACCCGCTTTGGCTTCGGCGCTGATGGCCTTTTTGTCGCCTTCCAAATACTTGTCAAAGGCGCTGTTGGGGGTCACCAGCGTCTTTTCAAAGGCGGCAATTGCATCTGTGATCCTGTCGATATTGACCTCTTCAGAGCCGTAAACCTGCTTGAAGCGGGCACGGTAAGCCGGCATGGAAGCAACGGTTTCGGACGCCAGCTCATGAGTAAAGCCCATCTCTTTAGGGTTGGCTATAGGACCTGCGGCCTGTTCCTTGAGATCTTTGGCGCGGCCATCCCAGAACTGTGCCAACATATAATCGGCGTTCAATACGGTAGGCGAGTTGATAGGACCTTCTTGCCAGGCATGACCGATTGAGGTTGGCAGGGCATCGACCCCTCCCATGGAAAGGTTGTGACATGAGTTACAGGAGATAAACCCGGATTTTGATAATCTGGGTTCGAAGTAAAGCATTTTCCCGAGTTCGACCTTTTCCGGCTCGGTGATTTTCACCGGCTTGATAATTTCGATAGGCTCAGCCGCCTGAGCCGCAGTCATCCCGAGGGCTGCCGTTACAGCCATGACCAGTGCTTGATATCTCATTGCTATCACCTCTAATAGGCTTACTTTGTGTATGGTTATTTGTCTATCATAGTGATGGGATAGAGGCTTTGACAGCTGTTAATATCGATTGGCTCCATCGTTGATTTAGATGGATTTTTTGTGATGATTGCCGCGGTTTTTACCTCTTGCTTTAGCTATCTTGTCTGAATCGACTTTTCTCACATTTTCATCCTGCATCACGCTTTGGGTAAAAGTGTGCTGAGGGCGATACTTTTATCTTCCTGGCAGCGCTTATTAGAGCCTGTGGCTGACTGACATCGACAAGCTATACTCTGTTAACTTCCTGAATGCTTATGGGATTGGCCTTGGCAAACGGAGTGATACTATGGCAAGAACCTCAATCACCTTTTTCGGCCGGCCCGCGCTGTTCGTCCTCCTGTTGTTACTTTATAGTGGCAGCCCTGTGGCTCGCGCCGATACTCTGCAACTGAGCTCGCTTAATTGGCCACCCTACACTGGTCAGATGCTGGAACAACAAGGGGCTTGTGTTGCCGTGGTCAAGGCAGCACTCGCCGCCATGGGCCATGACCTCAAAGTCAATTTCTACCCCTGGAGCCGGGCGGTTAAATTGGCAGACATGCCTGGTTCACCCTATCTTGGTTACTTTCCCGAGTATTATCACCAAAGCGATAAGTTTATTTTTTCAAAGCCCTTTGGCTTCAGTCAATTGGCACTGGTGGAACAATCCCAGCGGCCAGTGAGCTGGCAACAGTTGCAGGACTTGCAGCGTTACAAGCTCGGAGTGGTAAAGGGCTATGTTAATACCGAGAGCTTGGACCGGGCCATGGACTCAGGCCGGCAACCCTTTGAGCTGGCCAATTCCGATGAACAAAACCTTCGCAAATTGGCGGCCGCCAGAATTGATGCCGTGGTGATCGACGCCAATGTTTATCGTTACCTGCTGCGGCAAAAGGGGATGGAGGAGTTGGAAGGCAAGCTTAAACTGAATCGGCAATTGCTGGCCAGCAAGGGCTTGCTGGTGGCTTTTCGAAATTCCGAAGAGGGGCAACGTTGGCGGGATATTTTCGACCAGGGATTGGCCCGAATTGATGCCAAGAGCATATTGGAGCAACACTTAAAGTATCATTGAGTTGTCATCCAAAGCGGTTAAATTGAGCACTTTACCCCAGATGGACGGGTCTGTGACAGAAAGTGCCTATGAGCTTGAACTGCTTGCCGAACTGGAGCATAAATACCAGCAACACTTGAACGCCAGGTCTTTGGCCCAAGTCAGCTTTGCCGGTAAGTCGCTCGATGTGCGGGCGCTGGAACTGGGGAACCCAAACGCCAGGGTGCCCACAGTGCTGTTCGTCGGCGGTGTTCACGGGGTTGAACGTATCGGCAGCCAGGTGATACTGGCGCTTCTTGGCAGCCTGTTGACCCGCTGCAGCTGGGATAAGCATCTGCAGTTGATGTTAACCCAGATACGGCTGGCGTTTGTACCTGTGTTGAATCCCATCGGCCTTATCAGGGGAACCCGCGCCAATGGCAACGGGGTCGATTTGATGCGCAATGCTCCCATAGATGCCCGCGGCTCAGTGACTTTTATGGTCGGCGGTCAACGGCTTTCCCGCCATCTTCCCTGGTATCGGGGCCGCAGCAGTCAGCTGGAAGTCGAGACCAAGGCGATTATTGACTACAGTAATGAACTTATGGCCCGCGGCAGCAGCTTGATTGTGCTCGATGCTCACTCAGGTTTTGGCCTGGTGGATCATATCTGGTTTCCCTTTGCCTGTAAGGACACGCCTTTTGCCCGCCTGGGGGAGGTGTATCATCTAAAGCAGTTGTTCGAAATGAGCTACCCCCATCATTGTCACTATCATATTGCGCCCCAAAGTCGCTTCTATCGCACCCACGGTGATATTTGGGATTATTTGGTCAGTTGTAACCCCCAAGTGCCTTTCCTGCCCTTAACGCTGGAAATGGGCTCCTGGGCCTGGGTCAAAAAGAACCCCAGGCAATTGCTGCGTTTCTCCGGTTATTTCAACCCTCAAAAGCAGCACAGGCTGCAGCGTATTTTACGGCGCCACTTTACCCTGATGCAGTTCTTGCTCGATGTGGGGTATGCTCAGGTACTGGAGCAACTGCCTGAACTTCATCGGCATCACCTGGATTATCAGGCACGAAACTTTTGGTATCCACAAGCGGCGGAGAAACCAAGTCATGACTGAGCAGCAAACCTGGGTGTTGATCCGCGGCTTGATGCGCGATAAACGTCATTGGCAGGCCTTTGCCGATAATCTGCTGGCGGCGGGGTTTAGGGTGGAGCTCATCGATCTGCCTGGAAATGGCGATAGGGTGGCGGATACCAGTCCCTGGGATATTCAGGATTATGCCGACTTTGTTGCAGATGAACTGTTACGGCGCAAGGTGGGTAAATGCCGAATATTGGCTATCTCCATGGGCGCCATGGTGGCCATGACACTTGCCGGGAAAAATGACACTGAAGCCGGCCGCCAAAAGGGATTTCAGCTTGAGGGGCTGTTATTGCTCAACAGCAGCGCCGCCGATCTTTCGCCTTGGTATCAGAGATTTCGGCTGCAAGCCCTGCTACGAGCCTTGTGCGCTAGAGTCAAAGGCGAGGGCATTCAATGGCGCGAGGCGACGATTCTTGCGCTTACCAGCCTTGCTCATGCCAAAGACAAGTCTCTGTGCCGTTTCTGGAGCCAACTGGCGCTTGAGGCCAAAACCACACTCGCCAATGGCCTGCGACAAATTGTTGCCTCGGCCCGCTTTCGCTCCCCGGCTAAGCTGTGGGTGCCGGCAACCATTGTTTATGGCTGTGATGATCGCCTGGTTTCGCCTAAGTGCAGCATTCGCCTGGCGGCCAAATATCGGCAAAAGCCGATTCCTTTTTGCCGCTGCGGGCATGATGTGGCGCTGGATAGGCCTGAGTTATTGCTGGAGTTGGTGCAGCGTTTGAGTCGACAAACGCCTTAGACTTGTTTGGGTAAAGCCTGAGCCCAGGTCGAAAACGAGTCAGCTATTCCGACCTGGGCTTTGTGATTAATGAGAGGCGACCACTGTCTTGCCTATGGGCGTTAAAGAGAGCAAGGCCAGTTTTAGGTGCTGAATGCCAAAAGGTATGCCTATGATGGTGACAAAGCAGGCCAGGGCGTGGGTCAGGTGGCCTATCGCCAGCCAAATCCCGAACAGCAGGAACCAGATAATGTTGCCGACCATACCCAGGGCGCCGGTGCCCAAGTCTTCGCGGCCAGAGAGCCTGTCGCGGCTGATATGTTCCTGACCGAAGGGCCAGAATGCCAGTTCACCTATGACAAAGCAGGCGCGGCCGAATGGGATACCTATGATACTGATAAAACAGAGTAAGCCGACAAACCACCAGGCCAGTCCCATGACAAAGCCGCCAAGAATAAACCAGGCAATATTAAAAATAAGACGCAAAATAGCCATTGAGTGCTCCTTTAAATGGCGGATCAGCCACACAGTTTTGCTGTAAAGCTTTGGATATTTCGATTATTAGCTAGAAGCATGCCATAATTATAACCTGTTGAATAATATTGGATATTGCTATTTCTGAGCCTAGGAGGATGGCGGCGATTGGTGATTTATACCAATAAGTGGCGATAATCATCACAGAGGGGAGCCGCAATGGATTAGCCTCCAAGCCATCACTTAGTCGGCATAAAGCCAACTGGTGCCTGTGAGGATTTGTGGCCTGAATCCTGTCCTCCTTGGCGGCAAACACATACAATAGCCATCCCTTGCACACCTTAGCCTTGAAATATATCGCCAGTGCCATGTCTTTAACCGATTTCAAACTGGATAAAACCCCAGTTCAAGCCTTTGAGTTTCGAGGTCATCAGCTGTTTATCAAGCGCGATGATCTGCTTCATCCCAGTTTCAGTGGTAATAAGGCGCGCAAGTTCCGTTATTTCCTCGACCACGACTTTCCCGGTATCAAGCGCCTGATAGGTTATGGCTCGGCCCAGGCCAACTCACTCTACTCTATGGCGGCGCTGGCCGAACTCAAAGGTTGGCAGCTGGACTTTTATGTGGATCACCTGCCGGAATGGTTGCAGCAGCAACCCCTGGGTAACTATCGCGCCGCGTTGGAATTGGGCGCACGGGTGATTGCTGTAAAGAATACGCCCAAGGCCGAGTTGATGACCGGCATGACCCTGGAGGACTTTGTCAGGCAGCATATTGTGCCTGAGTGTGAGCACAGCCTGTTTGTTCCCGAAGGGGGGCGCTGTAGTTATGCCGAATACGGCGTGGCTCAGTTGGGCGCCGAGATTTTACAGTGGCAGCAGCAACAGGCTACCCATAACCTCAAGCTGTTTTTGCCATCGGGGACAGGTACAACGGCACTGTTTCTACAGAAGTATTTTTGTGAGCAACAGGCTGATATTGAAGTGCTGACTTGCGCCGTGGTCGGCGGAGACAGTTACCTCAAGACCCAGTTGCTTGAGTTATCGCCCGATGAGGCATTGCATCCAACTATTGTTACACCCGAACGCAAGTATCATTTTGGCAAGTGTTACCCCGAGTTTTACCAACTTTGGCAAGAACTGGAGCAAAGCGGTATCCGCTTTGAGCTCTTGTACGATCCGCTCGGCTGGCAAGTGTTGCTCGACTTCTTGCGACGTGAGGGCCACAGCCAGGTATTGTATCTGCATCAGGGGGGGCTCCTTGGCAATGAGTCCATGCTTCCCAGATACAGGCGTAAATACGGCTGATTCAGACCAGCTGGTTGCGCTTGAGGATCTTATGAGTGCGCTCAGCCAAGCGCTGCAAGGATTTGAGATCGGCAAGCCCAGGCACCTCGTCATCGAGACGGGACTCCCAAAAGCATACCTCAGTGTCCAACATCTCCAGCATTTTCTTGGAGCAACCCAGGCATTTCCCGCCGCATAGGCTGGCTTCCGGCAAGTCCAGTGGAATACAGCGCCGGATCTCGCTAAGCAATGAGCGCATCGCTTCCGTGGTATTCGGTTTAATGGAGCCGGGTTTAGTCGCTCTGCTTTTAGTGGCTGTGATGGATTGATTCAAGGCAACACCGACAGATAAGTTTGTTAAGCATCAGCTTAATTCAAGTGGAAGGGTTGGAGAATGATCTGGCGCTTGATTTACTGTTTATCGCCATTTGGTCAGGCTGCTTCCCGGGATCACGGGAAAAGGCCTTGACCAAATGTGATGTTCTACCCGATTGCTGCTGGATAACAGTCCAATCTGCCTGAGCGTTCGATACAGTGAGAGGATAGGGGTATCGAGTGGGTATTTCGACAGTCTTACTTATTGGCGCTCAGCAACCACTTCATAAACTTGAGGGTTTCTGTACGCTTTGAGAAGGTTTGCTTCTTCTTGCCTTTGCTGTCGGTAAAGGCGATTGAGTTTTTGTTGATGGAAATTGAATCTACAGGGAAATTTACTGTGATTTCATGTCCGTTTACTTTGTATGACATAGGCCACACTCCTTATTTTCTGTTAGCGCCGATATTGGCGTATACAATCTTAACTATAGAAAATCCTTAGCATTTATTGCGAAAGATGCGTTGGTTGACTATTGAATGTACCCAGTTTGTCAGCCTTTATCAAGCCCCCGACAGACTGAAGTGCATACAGACACTCCGGGTGTCAGTAGAACATCAGACCATCGCCGCAGCACAGAGTTCACCACAGCTGTGTGACATTTCAATTAAACTCAGGAATTGTTAACTGAACGAATTTACTTAAGCGGCCTGGAGCGAGATGGGACGAGCTGAGGGTACCTTAATATCGTCGGCAATTATATCGACAGTTGGCTATAAGTCAAGCAGTATAAATACTGAGCCGATATATCCGGAACTACATGTTTCTGCTACTCTTTTTTGCTAAAGGTGCCAATAGCTCCCTGGTGTACTCTGGCTTGAACACAGCTTGAAGTGCTTACACCGGATGGATTGGTACTTTATCTTATAGTGGCAAGGAGCGCGTTAATGAATAGAGTGTTGATTGGCATAGGATTATTTATTCTGTTGCTCTGGCCTGGGTTATGTCCGGCGGCCGAACCTGCACCGGAAACGCCAAGCGAGCAAAGTGCTGCAGCGGCTTATGATTATCGCGACCCCTTGTTCAGGGATACCCCCAGAGGCGCCCTGCAGGGCTTTATGCAATACGCCAAAGACGGGGATTACCAAACCGCGGCCGAGTATCTGGATCTGCGTTTTCTTCCCACCGGCATGACAGCGGAGCAGGGGCCGCTCTATGCCAGGCAGTTGCTGGCGATTATCGAGCGTAATCTCTGGCTCAACCCGCAAGAGCTGGATGATACCCCGGAGGGCAAAACCGACGACAAGCTGCCCGCCTATCGGGAGGGATTTGCCCGTTTGGAAGCCGAAAAAAAGGCCTATCAGCTCCTGTTGCAGCGGGTGCCTAGCTCTGAATACGGCAGTCTGTGGAAGGTTTCCAATGCCACGGTTGCCAAGCTCCCAAAACTTTACCAGGCCTTGGGCTATGGCCCTGTGGTGGAGTGGTTTATTGAGCACATTCCTGAAGGACGCCTGTTTACCCTGAATCTGTGGGAATGGGCCATGATGCTGGCCTATCTGGCGCTGGCGTTCTTATTCGTGGTACCTGTGACCTGGTTGCTGCAATGGCCGCTTTCACGTTCATCACACCCGCTCAAGGCTGAATTGGGCGCCTTTATTCGTGGCCCTCTGCGATTCTTTGCCGCTGTGGCACTCGATAGAGCCATGCTTGCCAACAGTACCTTGAGCGCTGCGATGCAGGAGATAGTCAACACAGGCTTTTTCTTTATTCTGGCCACAGTTTGGTTGATATGGGCGCTGGTGGGGCTGGCACAGAGCAGCCTTAGGGAGCGCTGGATAGCCAAGGGCAACAAACAGGCGGCCTCCTTGTTGCGACCTCTTGGAAATTTTCTGCGGGTGGCCCTGCTGAGCTTGGCGACCTTATTATGGCTTGAGCATCTGGGTTTTAATGCCGGCACTATACTGGCCGGGATGGGTATCGGGGGGCTGGCAATCGCTTTGGCCTCGAAACAGTCGATAGAAAACCTGATTGGCACCATCACCCTCTATTCAGCCGCGCCTATCAAGGTTGGCAATATCGGTAATTTCGGCGGCGTTCGCGGCACAGTGGAGGAGATAGGGCTACGCTGTACCCGCATCAGAACTCTGGATCGTTCTGTCATTCATATGCCCAACGCCAAGTTGGCCGAAATGGAGATAGAGAATATTTCAGAGCGGGAGAAAATCCGTTTCAAGACAGAGATACGTCTCGATTACAGCACAGATGCCAAACAGCTGCAGGCGATCATCAATGATATCAAAGCCTTGCTAAAGCAACATGAGAAGGTGGACGAATCACCGATGCGGGTCACTTTCAAGGGTTTTGGCAACGCCGGGCTCGAGTTGAATGTACTGGCCTATGTCGGCACCACCAGTTTACCGGTTTATCAGGAAGTCGCCGAGGAGTTGCAGCTGGGGATAATGGCGATTGTCGCCGAGCACGGCAGCAAGATGGTGCCCGTATGGCCGGTTTCGGCCTGATACCCAAGATTGAAAACGGCAGAGGCTAAAGCCGTATAGACAATGGCAATAAAAAACGGTGCCCACGGCACCGTTTTTTTAAACAGGTCATTCGGCTCAGGCTTTATCTCAGGCCTTATCGCGATGGCAGAAATAGTCTACCGCGCGTTTTACCAGCTCAATTCCTGTCTGTTCACATGGCGGCAGGCTGGCATCGCTCTGCTTCAGCGGCGTGACTCTATCACCCCATTTCAGCAGCAAGGCGGCGCTGGTGAGGCCGGCACCAAAGGCACAGGAAAGAATATGTTGTCCTGGCTTGATCATGCCTTTTTCCAACGCATCACAGATGGCAATAGGAATGGTGGCTGCCGAAGTGTTGCCATAGTTGGCTATGTTGACGAAGGCCTTCTCTTTGGGGATCTTCATTCTGTGTACCAGAGTGTCGATGATCCTCTCGTTGGCCTGATGGGGGATAACCCAATCGACTTCCTCTTTGTCCAGACCACACTTCTCCAACACCTGGGCGCTGAGTTTGCCCATGCCGTTGATGGCGCGTTTGAAGATCTCCTGGCCATCGAATTGGATGTAGAAGTCCAGTGACTCGGCAACAAATCTGTCCATGCCTGTACCAAAGCTGGCTTTGAGAATGTCGCGGCCACCTGGATCATTGTTGAGTTCATAGCCCAGTACGCCACATGGGCTGTCTGTCGCTTCCAGTACCACGGCACCTGCACCATCACCGAACAGTACCGCGGTTTCTCTTCTTGACCAGTCGAGGTAGAAACTCAGACGTTCGGCGCCGACCACCAGGACTTTCTTGCATTGACCACTCTTGATTTGAGCGGTTGCCAAGCCAACCCCGTAGAGAAAGCCACTGCAGGCGGCGTTGATGTCAAAGGCGGCGCAGTTGGCGCCGACATTGGCCTGTACTGTTGAGGCTATGTTGGGGATCAGTGTGTCCGGGCTGGCGGTCGCCAGGATAATCATGTCCAGTTCGCTGCCTTCGATGCCGGCGGCGGCCAGCGCATGCTGAGCGGCTACAGTGGCCAATTCCGAGGTGTTGACGTGGCTGATATGGCGCTGGCTGATCCCTGTTCTGGGTTTAATCCATTCATCGGAAGTGTCGATAAAGGTGGCCAGATCATGGTTGGTCAGTACGGCGGGGGGAACGCACTTTCCCCAGCCGGTAATAGTGGCGTACTGCATTGAATTTACTCTCAAAATAAAAAGACAGAAGCCAGATCTGTCTTTTGGACAACTAAAGCGCTATTGCTTGGAAAGGGTCGTGATTTTTCAGCTCACCTGTTGGGCTACCAATTCACGAATGGCGTTGGCAGCGTGCAGTATGTGGGCCCTCAGCAGGACCACGGCCTCATCTATTTTCTTTTGCCGACATAATTGCAGCAGATCCCTGTGATCCTGCTCGGCTCTGGGGATCCCACCTGTCAGCAACAACTGTAAGCGAATATAGCGATCACAGTTGGTGTTCAGACCATGTACAACTTCCATGGTGTGGGGACGGTTGGCGGCGCGGTACAAACTTGTGTGGAACTCTGTGTTGAGCTCGCTCCAGCTGCCCACGGCATTATCCTGTTTAAAGGCGGATTCCAGTTTGTCCAGTACGGCTTCGGCCTGACGCAGATCTTCATCCTGCAGGTTTGGAATGGCTTTGGCAAGGAGATCAGTTTCAATCAGTGCTCTGAGTTCAAATAACTCGCTGACTTGCTCCACCGACAATTCGGTAGCCGTGGCGCCCTTATGGGCTTCAAACTTGACCAAGCCTTCGGCTTCCAGTTGCAAAAGGGCTTCCCTGACCGGAATCCGGCTGACATTCATCTCTTCTGCCAGAGCGCTCTGACGCAGCGGTTCGCCTGCTGCGATTTCACCTGAAAGAATTTTCTCCCGCAGCACTTCGACCACAACCTGGGTGCGCGTTTTATGAACGATGGGCGTAGTTCGGCTCATAGATCCCGTCTTTGTATACGTTATTCGGTTTTGATCCGAATAAGACTACAGCGAATGCTCAGATAAATAAAGGGAAACCACTTGGGTTTCCCTCTGCAATGCCGCGCAAGATGTGCTTTAGAAGTAGCGTGCGCCTGGGTGTTGATCCGAAACTTGCCCTTGGTTGAAGCTGTTTGTCAGCTCAGAAGGCAGGTTTTGCAGACTCAAAGGCCTGAGAAAGCGCGCCATAGCCTGAGTGCCTACCGAGGTACTGCGCAGATCTGTGCTGGCGGGGAAGGGGCCACCATGGTTCATGGCATGGCAAACCTCGACGCCAGTTGGCATCTGATTAAAAATCAGTCTGCCTACCTTGTATTGCAGCGCCTCCAAAACGTCCGGATAACCTTGTAAGTCGCTGCTGGTGGCATGGACACTGGCGGTTAACTGGCCATCGAGCGCCTGGATCACAGCCTGCAGTTCGGCTTCACTTTTGACCGTCACCAACAGGGCGAAGGGGCCGAACACTTCTTCCATTAGATCAGGGCTGGCAAGCAAGCTCTCGGCACCGGTTTCCAGCAATAGTGGCCGGGTATGATGCAGCGCCGCGGCGGCTTTACCCTGAGCCAGCAATTCAAGGGCCGGATTGGCGAGCAGCTGCTTGCTCCGGGTTTGAAATGACTCGGCAATTCCCGGGGTTAACATGGGAGCCGCCTCGGTTTCAGTGATAGCCTGACTCAGGACGCTACGGTAACGTGCAAGGGCTTTTTGGCTGGATTCGCTGTCGGCCAATGCCAGAATAAGCCCGGGGCTGGTACAGAATTGCCCCTGAGCCATCAACATCGACTGATGTTGATGGCCGGCGAGGGTTTCTGCCTCGGCTTGCAATTTACCCGGCAGCAGCAGCTGTGGGTTGATTGAGCCCAGTTCGCCATAAAAGGGAATGGGTTTGGCTCTGGCGGCGCAGCAATCGGCCAGGAGCCTCCCTACCTTGAATGAGCCGGTAAAGCCTACTGCCTGAATACCGCTGTGAGATACCAAGCCAGTCGATAGCTCTGGCCTGCGTCCCTGCAATAGGGAAAATACGGCGCTTGGCATATCGCAGCGAGAGATAGCGCGGGCAATGGCGCGGGCCACCAGTTCACTGGTGGCCGGGTGTGCAGGATGGCCCTTGACAATCACGGGGCAACCGGCTGCCAGTGCCGAGGCACTGTCACCGCCGGCGGTGGAAAATGCCAGCGGGAAGTTGGAGGCACCGAATACGGCAACCGGCCCGAGAGGCAGCTGTGTCAATCTGAGTTCGGGTTTGGGCAGCGGCGTGCGATCGGGGTTGGCTTTGTCTATCAACAGAGGACTTGGCGTCTCTCTGAGCTCTGATGCGAACAGCCTGAGCTGATTGGCGCTGCGGCCAAGTTCGCCGTTTATCCGCGCTTGTGGCAGGCCGGATTCCAGCATGGCTGCCGCCGTGATAAGCACGCTGTCGTTTTCAAGCTCGGTGGCGATGGCCTCCAGGAAGGCGGCCCTGGCTTGCGGCCGTGTTTGCCGGTACTGAACAAAGGCGGCACCGGCCGCTGTGACTGCCGCATCTATCTGGCGCTCGCCGGCTTCAGCGAAACTGAGCGCCAGCGTTTGATTGGCGACCGGGTCCAGGCTTTGAAACCGTTCGACATCTGTCTCACTCTGCCATTGCCCGGCGATTAGATGTTGGCCGGTCAGTTGTGACGCTAACTCCTTGACGAGCGCCTCACGGCGGTTGGGGATCTCTGTTGTCATGGGGTCTCCTTTAATGTGTGGGCACTTGAGTCTGGGCTATCCAGTGTTGACTGTGATGACAGCTCACAGCACCTGGAATCCATAGGCGTAAGGGTCCTCATCATCAACCAGGATACTGTTGTGCCCGGTGACTCTGGCCCAGCCTTGAATACTGGGCAAAATAGCCTCGAACTGGCCGACGCGGGTGGTGCTTTCTATACGGCCGATAAACTGGCTGCCAATGATGGATTCATGGGTGTAACTGTCTCCCGCGTTGAGCAGGCCTTTGGCGTGCAGCTGCGCCATCCTGGCACTGGTGCCTGTGCCGCAGGGCGATCTGTCTATCGCCTTGTCACCGTAAAACACCGCATTGGCGCCATTGGATTCCGGGCTCAGACAATCGCCCGTCCACAGTACATGACTGATGCCGTGAACTGTGGCGTCATCCGGGTGAATACATTCGAGCTGCGCCCTGGCCGCTTCCCGTACCAGTGGGCTCCAGCGCAGAATATCGGCGGCGCTCCATTGCCTGAGTCCGGAAAAGTTTTCCTGCGGATCCACTATTACGTAAAAGTTGCCGCCGTAGGCCACATCGACCTTGAGGCAGCCAAGGCCGGATACGTCGATGACTTTATCCGCATGGGCGAGATAAGCGGCAACGTTGTAGAGCTTTACCCAGTCGACTTTGGCGCCACTGCGTTGATATTCGATGCGTATTTGGCCTGCGGGCACATCGAGCAGCAGTTCACCTTCCCGGCGAGGTGTCAACAGGCCGGCTTCCAGTGCGGCGGTGACTGTGCCTATGGTGCCATGGCCGCACATGGGCAGGCAGCCACTGGTTTCGATAAACAGAATAGAGCCGTCGGCATCGGCCGAGCAGGGCGGGTAGAGAAAAGCACCGGACATCATGTCATGGCCTCTGGGTTCGAACATCAACGCCTGACGGATCCAGTCAAACTGCGAGAGAAAATGCTGGCGTTTTTCGCTCATGGTCTGGCCCTTAAGTTCAGGATGGCCACTGGTTACCAGGCGTACCGGGTTGCCACAAGTGTGGGCATCGATACAGAAAAAAGTCCCTTTGAGCATAAGTTCTCCTTGGTGCCGCTCTTGGCTCAGTCCAGATTGTACTTGTCGAGGTCTATGCGCGTTGCCAGTGCCTGCTCAAGCAGTTGCTGTACATAGGCGCGCTCTTCGCCTTCCAGAGGCAATCTTGGCATGCGTACATGTTCACTGCCGCGTCCCACCAGTTCTTCAGCCAGCTTGATGCACTGTACCAGAGTCGGGATGGTGTCCAGTCTCAGCAGCGGCATAAACCAGCGATACAGCTCTCTGGCTTCCTGCAGTCGGCCGGCGCGGGCCAGGCGGTATAAGATAACAGACTCTCTCGGGAAGACATTTGTCAGGCCGGATATCCAGCCATCGGCTCCCAGAAGCAGTGACTCGAGGGCAATATCATCGACACCGCAAAAGACGATGAAACGGTCGCCGAAGCGGCTCTGCAGTTCGGTCAGACGGCGGGTGTCTGTAGTCGATTCCTTAATGGCGACTATGTTGGGCTCTTTGGCTAGTTCGGCGGTCATTTCCAAATTGATGTCCACTCCATAGCTCACTGGGTTGTTGTAGATCATGATGGGCAGGGTGGTTGCGCGGGCGACGTGGCGGTAATGCGCCAGCACTTCTCTGTCTGTGCCGCGATAAACCACGGCGGGCAATAACATCAGGCCATCGACACCAAGAGCGGCCACATCTTTGGCGTATTCGGCAGCTTGCTCGGCACTGTGCTCGGTGCAACCGGAGATCACCGGAATTCGCCCGGCGACGGTTTCGACTGTATGTTTGATAAAGGCGCACTTCTCGGCCGCGCTCAAAGAGGCGTTCTCGCCCACAGTGCCCAGCGCTATGATGCCGTCAATACCGTCGTGGATCAGGGCTTCCAGCATACGGCGATTGGAGTCAAAGTTGATTGAGCCATCGGCATTGAATTGGGTTGAAATTGCAGGATACACCCCTTGCCAGTTTGGTTTCATGGTACAGACCTCTTGTTGATTTAGTTGTCGTTCTTTATCCCTTGCGGGCTAACAGCTGTGGATATTGTCAGAGATAAAGTATATTGTATACAAAAATATTTAACTAAACACAATCAGTGATCGTGGTGCTTGGGAAAAGCGTTTCGTTATTTAAGGCTTTTGGCTGCCCGGCGCAGGGAGAAAACAGATGAACAGCAAACAAGATGGCACAGTGTCCTCAAAGGGAGAACTGACGGTTTTAGGGGGCGGCATAGTCGGGCTTTGCTGCGCCATAGCCGCGCAAAAGCAGGGATTCAAGGTGAGCCTGTTGGATAAAGATGAGCCGGGGCGAGGGGCCTCTTTCGGTAATGCCGGACATTTTGCCACCGAGCAGATGTTTCCGCTGGCGTCTTTCTCTCTTGTGCCTCGGCTCCCTGGAATGTTGCTGGACCCGCAAGGCCCGTTTCGGATCCGTCCCGGGTATTTTTTCAAAGCCTTGCCTTGGTTTTGCCGCTTTATGGCCAATATGTTGCCCGCCAAGCGACGTAAAAATGGTGCGGCGATCGCGGCTTTGAACCGTGAAGCCATAGGCGCCATGCGTCGGTTGCTGGCACAAGCCGAGGCCAGCGAGTTGATGTGTGAAAACGGCAGCCTGCTGTTGTTCGAGCGGGATGAAAAAGCTGCCCGGCAGGAGTTTGAGGCCTATACCAAGGCCGGTGTGGCGGTGAAGCTATTGAGTGGTGATGAAGTCAGGCGGCTTGAGCCTTCGTTGTCCGGCAATATCAAGGCTGCACTGTTTTTCACTGAGGTGGCGCATACGCCATCACCTTTTGAACTCTGCAAGCGTTTGGAGTTGCACTTCAAGGCACTCGGTGGGCAGGTGCTGCGCGCCGAGATCGATAAATTGCAGCCGGACAAGCAAGGTGTCCGCCTCGGTGACAGTCAGGGGCAATCCTGGCACTGCGACAGACTATTGCTCTGCTGCGGCGCCTGGTCCAAACCCCTGGCGCAGCAATTGGGCCATGAGGTGCCGCTGGATACCGAACGCGGCTACCACCTGATGATGCCGCAAGTCAGCGGTTTGTCTCGCCCTGTGGCGTCGTTCGAGCGTAAGTTTATCATTACCCCAATGCGCGGCGGTACCCGTTTGGCCGGCACTGTAGAGTTCGGCGGGCTCAAGGCGCCCATGGATCCCTCCAGGGCCGATTGTTTGCTGCCCCATGCCCAGGCGCTGCTGCCAAAGGTATTTTCCTCTGCCAGTGCCGAACAAGGTGAGCGCTGGATGGGGTTCAGACCCTCTTTGCCGGATAGTTTGCCGATACTGGGAGCGAGCTTGAAGCAGAAGGGCGTTTGGTTTGCCTTTGGTCATCAACATCTTGGGCTGACCTGGGCGGCGATAACGGCAGAGTTGCTGGCCAGCGAGTTTGATGGTGACGAGCCGGCGTTATCACTGCAGCCTTACCGGATTGACAGGTTTTGAGCCCGGGAGCCTGTTCACATTCAAATGCAAAATAGAAAAACGGCGCCGAGGCGCCGTTTTTGCCAATGGGAGCGAGTGGGTCAGTCTTTGAGGCCGTGCATCATGTCGACGCCGGTATTACGTCCCTCGGCGTGACAAACGGCGCAGCTCTCGCTGCCACTCTGATAGACAGGGCCGCCGCTGGCATCTTTGCGGAAAACACCGCCGAAGGCTTCGGCATGGCTGGCCCATTTTTCCACTTGGATATGACAGCCGCCACAGGCTGCAACCGTGGGAGAATACTCGGCGATTTGGCCTTTCTCGGTTGCGCCGGGAGTGGCAACCAACACGGAGGCGCTCTGACTCAGGCCATCCAGCGTAAGCTGGCCCTTGATATGGCAGGCGCGGCAATCACTGGCCGGTTTCGGATAGGTGGCCGCCTCTCTGTCGGCGCCCATTCCGGCCACAGTGCGGGTACCACTGTGCAGCGAATGCACCATTTCCCTGTAGTTCAGACTGTTGTTCAGGGTACGGATCGCTTTTATTTGATCCATGCCAGGAGTGTGTTTCAGCCCGGCATTCAGGTACATGTTAGTGCCATTGTTGTGGCAGTCGTTGCAGCTCTTGTCGGTCAGGGCCGTAGCTCCTTGAGGCGCATGACAACTGCCGCAGCTGTCATTGCCCGGCTGGAAGCGGCTCGCCAGAGTATGAGCGCTGACAACCCGCTGCTGCATGTCGCTGTCATGACAGCGCCGGCAGGCAGCCTCATCGGCAAGGGCTTTATTGCTCGCCGCAGAGCCTGTGAGTGACAAGGGGTTATCGGCAATCACCTCGATGCGGGTAGCGCTTGTATCACAAGCCACAGCAAAGCCTGTCGCGGGATCGGCGCAGACAAGCAGTTTGGCCTGCACCCGAGTCTTGTCCGGCTCACCAAAGTCCGCTGCCTGAAGCGGGCCTATGGCTACGCTGAGGCTGTGTCCCTGCATGGCCAGGCTGACATCGGCCCCAGGGTTGGCCAAATTCCAAATTTTGCGCTGACCGTTGTTGAGCGGGCGATTGGCAGGTTCGGGATCGCCACTGACCGTTAACCACAATGACTCTATGGCCGGATCGTCTGCAGGCAGACGGCCTTGGCTGCGAAAATCCAGGCTGATACTCAGCTTGTCGCCATCAATAGCGGCGGAGGAAAGCGCAAAGGCATACTCCTGTTTGATGAGTTTGCTTGTCCTTTCAAGGCTCAGGTGGATTTTACCCGCGCCCTCTGGGTTGCTGGCATCCGGATGGCAGCCTGAGCAGCTCTGTTGCCAGCCTCTGGGGAAGAGTTCTCTATCGTGGAATAAAGCACTGGCGCTACCATTCCAGCCCTCGGGGGCATCCTTACTGTGACAGCTCAGGCAGCTGTTATTGCCGGGAATAAAGTATTGGTTGGCCTGCGGCGCCGCATCGGGAATATGACAGCTGTTACAATCCTTGATATCACCGGGATAGTGCAATTGGCTGTAGTCATATTCATGGCCCTGATAGCCAACGACCTTATACTCGCCTTGGTGAATTTTGTGAGTCAGGGTCGCCATATCAAGCGCCGAGCCGGTTTCTGGGTCGCCCGAGTAACTGGTGTGACACATGACGCAGCCTTCAAAGGCAAAACGCTTGCTGCCATGCATCAACAAACGCGCCTCACTGTTATCCCTGTCACTGCCGTGGCAGCGATAGCAGGTCTGCTGCTGATCTATCAATATCCGGCTGTCTTCGGCAGCGGCGGCTTGGCCGGTTGCCGGAATAAAGTCATAGACACTGTTGATCAGCATGCTGCTCAGTGAGCTGTCTGCAGCGGGCTTGAGTTCCAGATAGACCCTGTGAGTCTTGTCACTCTCGTAATGGGTATCGAGCCCTTCAAAGCTTGGGTATTGATTGAGCGTCTTGCTGAATTGATAGCGGTAACGCCCCAGGCCCAGGCTCTGCAGGCAGTCGAGTTTGCAGTCACTCTCAATCCCGGCTTGCCACTGCGCTGCGGCCTGGGCTGTGGCACCTGTACCCGGCTCAACCAGTTTATTGATATAGCTTATCCATTGGGGAGCGCGGCTTATCTCATAGCGTCCCTCTGCTGGCCTTGTATCGCCGTACATGGGTTGAGCACTGCCCAGCTTGGCTATGCCCATGGCCAAGGCTGATACCTGCTCCAGTTGTTCCAGTCCGGTCACGGCAACGCCGTTGGCGTCGCTTAAGAAAAAGTCGACCGAAACCCGGGTTTGCTCATCTATGGTTACGGCTTCGATATTGGCCTGCAGTGATTTGGCTTTGGCAATATTGATCCCCACTTCTCCCGGAGGACCCACCTGGCCGTCATCGCCATCGGAACATGCAGCCAATAAGCAAACCACCAGTGGGGATAGTTTCCACCAGGCGTTTTTAGGCTTGAATTTCATCATTTCCCATTCCTTTATGTTTTAGATTCTGTCGGGATGTCTAATTAGGAATGTATGCAGGCCTTAATCTATTTAATTTGAATAATTTATCTGTGACCATCGTCAATTTGTTCCAGCTATAACTGATAAGCGTAGGTTTGGTCTAAGTTGTTTTTTCTGATTTTTTAAAGAGTGAAAAATTAATATTTGATTTGAGTTTTAGTTAATGAGTTTGGTCGGTTAGCCTGTGAGTAAATGTGACTCAGATTGGGAAAAAATGTCTGGATTTAATTAGCATGAATTGTCGGGTATTTGGTGTATGCATATTTAAATAATATTTCTTAAACTAATTAAGGAACGCAATATGATTACCAGACGAGGAATGCTGAAAGGGAGTATGGGAGCAGCCGTAGGCACTGTCTATGGTGGAACGCTCATCAGCTTTCTTACCGGTTGCGGCAGTGACAATGACAGCGATGAAAAGGTTGAGGTGTTACCCGGTGGCTTGATGGTGGTTAATCCGGTTATCTGCGTCAGTTGCCGTCGCTGTGAAATCGCCTGTGGCTGGAACCATGAAGGCGATTGCAGCCCAACCCTGGCAAGGGTCAAAGTCGAACACAACATGAACTATGGGCCTCATGGTGTGCAGTTTAATTACACAGAGCAGCGAGGGGAATGCGGCGATCGCACTGTGGTGCCTGCCACCTGTCGTCATTGTGAAGTTTGTACACAGGTATGTCCGCAGCAGGCCATTTCAACTCATCCGGAAACCGGCGCTAAAGTGATAGATGAAAAGCGCTGCGTTGGCTGTGGTTATTGCGCCGATAAATGTCCACAACAAGTGATTAAAGTCGTACGCAGCAAAATGAAAGCCGTGAAATGCGACCTGTGTCAGGGCGAGCCGGCCTGTGCCCAGGTTTGTCCTACAGGTGCGATTAAATTTTATACCTGGGAACAGGCGGAAGTCGCGCTCGAACAATATGAAAAATATACTGGCCTGATCGGTTAATGAGGTAATTAAAAATGACAGATAAACTTGGCGGATGGGCTGGTAAAGTATTAAGGGTTAATTTAACAACCGGCAATATTACGACAGAATCAACAAATAAATATCATGACTATATAGGTGGTATGGGGATAGGCTACAAGATCCTTTGGGATGGCCATAAAGATAATATCAAGGCCACAGATCCTGAAAATATTATTGTATTCTCCGCCGGCCCGCTAACTGGTTCTGGGGTGATCTGTACGGGTCGTACCACTATAACTTCCCGCAGCCCGGTGATTAAAGATCATCTGATTTCTGATGGACATTTCGGTGGTCACTTTTCTCCGGCAATGAAATATGCCGGATTTGATGCCATCGCCATTGAAGGCCGCGCCGTTGCACCGGTATGGCTCAGGGTTGAAGACGGTAAAGTCACGCTGGAATCGGCTGCCGCGCTCTGGGGCAAGGGGATTTTTGATACCCACGCCATGATAGCTGAAATGATGGGCCCCAATGCCCAGGTGGCTGCCATAGGCCAGGCGGGGGAGAATCAGGTGCCGCTGTCAGTGATTATGACTCAAGGTGGACACTCAGCCGGAGGCCATGGCGCCGTGCTCGGGTCAAAAAACTTCAAAGGGATAGGCATCATAGGTACAGGGGCCGTGGCCATTGCCGCCGATAATGCCAACATGCGTCGGCTCGATGACCATATTCTGGGGATTATAGGCGCCAATAACCAAGGGGTTGTGCCTTCTACTCCGCAGTCCTGGGCCGAATATTCCAATGGTATCAGCCGCTGGAAGGCGCGTCCCGGGCTCAAATGGGGGCAGTCGGATCAGCAGATTGAGCTGGGCGAGGTACCCTGGAATGAACGTAACAAGGTAGGCTTCCGTACCTCAATGGCCGAGATGTACTTCGGTGAAGAGTACGCCAACAAGTGGATGAAGCGTACCGGTGGTTGTCATGCCTGCCCCATTCGCTGCTTCTGTGAGCTCAAGGTGCCTGAGCTGAAACAGAAATATGGTCGTAAGAGCGAGCATATCTCCAACGTCTGTATGGGATTCCTGGCGCCTCAGTATCTGATGGATACCAAGAAAGGTTCGGAAGAGCACGCTATGACAGGTGCTCTGGGCGGCAACCTGATCGACGATTACGGCATCTGGTGTAACTACGGCCTGATTTCGCACCTGTTCAAGTACCTCAAAAAACACGATATGTTCCAATATCTGTTGCCTAAAGAGGAGTTTGACAGCATCCCATGGGATCTGTGGGACAAGAAAGATCCGGCGTTTCTTATCGATTTTTACCGCCGTATAGCCTATCGCGAAGGGGAAATTGCCCATATGGCCGATGGCATGTCGGATCTGATTGAACGCTGGAAACTGGATGGGCGTAACCCGGATCTCGGTTATTGGGATATTCACAAAGAATCCTCGGTGAAAATTTTCAATAAGAAGACCAACGCCGCCGTGCACCATGCCAGTGAGACCGCAGGGCAGGTGGGCACCCTGATCAACATGGTGTTCAACCGCGATGCCCAGTGTCACTCCCATATCAATATTGTTAACTGTGGCTTGCCTCAGGACATGATAGAAACCATAGCCGCCGAATTCTGGGGCGAAGGGGCCTTCGATAAGGTGAAATGGTATACCCCAATCAACCCGGCCAAGGTTAAGTTTGCCAAGTGGTCTTTGGTAAAAAACGTGCTGCACGATTCATTGACTCTCTGTAACTGGATGTTCCCCTTGCTGGCTTCGCCGGACAAGAATCGCAACTACCGTGGAGACAGCACCATAGAATCCCAGATGTTCTCTCTGGTCACAGGCAAGGAAGTGACTGAGACTGAGCTCGACTTTATGGCCGAGCGGGTACTGCATCTGCACCGAGCGCTGACCATCATTCAAATGAATGAGATGAATATGCGCAATGAGCACGATGTGCTTTGCGACTGGGTTTACGACCTGGACCCCGACAAGGCTTTTGGCGATGAAGGCACCATCAAGATGGACAGGGACGATATTCAAAAGGCGTTGGATATGTTCTATGACGATTTTGGTTGGGACAGGCAAACCGGGGCACCGCTGAGGTCAACCCTGGAAAAATTCGGCCTGGGTTATGCAGCCGATGCGCTGGAGGCCCGTGGCTTGTTGCCGGGATAAGCCATGCTGGAACTGGTGGACTTTATCCGGTTGTTCAGCCAACACGGACGCCTGGTTTCCCTGCCGCAGCTGTTGGCTGTGGCGGGGGATGACGCAGAGAAGGCTGTGGATGCGGTGCAAGAGTACATCCATTTGATCCTGGCGCCTGAACACAGGGATCTGAAGATGCGCATATCTGAGGATGAGCACTTCTTCTATTCAGACCGTTACATGGTAGACAGCTATGCCAACCGTTGGTTGGCACTGCAACGCGGGGAGGTTGCCGCGACCCTGGCGCAGCAGATACGCGAAACCAGTTGTCGCCATACCGCTGTGCTTGAGGCTTCAGTTTTGGGGTATCCTCCTTACAGCCTGGATGCCGAAGCGCAGCAGGCGCTGCGACAACAGTTGCTGGCGATGCCGGAATATGACGACATACGTTATGACACCGGCCGCGATGGCAAGGGGTATTACTTTTCTACCGATGGCCTGAGTCCTGAATATGCCAGAGTGCTTGCAGACTACGACCCGTTTGAATGGTCATGCTGAGCCCGGAAGTCTGATGTCTCCCTGCGGGCGTGCTCCCGAACATCAGGCACCCGGGGTCAGCGCCCATCTCCCACCCCGGGCCTGAATGCCCGGGTTTTTCTTATCCTATGTCCTGAAGCCCACGACATAAGTTTGTTACCACAGTGCATTTTGCCCCAATGAGTGGAATAATATCGCCATTCGCTTTCTGGGAGGCAAACAGTGAACCGAGCGGTTTTTTTGGATAGAGACGGTGTAATCAATGTCGATCACGGCTATGTGCACCAAATAGATGATTTTGAATATATCGAAGGCATCTTCGATGCTTGCCTGGCGTTGAAACGACAAGGCTATAAGCTGGTGGTGGTGACCAATCAGTCAGGGATTGCCCGTGGGCTCTACACTGAAGAGCAGTTTGCCAGCCTGACCGAATGGATGGATTGGAACTTTGCCGACAAGGGCGTGGATCTCGATGGTATCTATTACTGCCCGCACCATCCGGAGAAGGGCATAGGTGAATACAAGCAGGATTGTGACTGCCGTAAACCCAAGGCCGGAATGATCAATAGTGCTGCCAGTTTTCTTAAGTTGGATCTTGCTGCCAGTGTAATGGTCGGTGACAAGGCCGATGATATGCGCGCCGCCAAAGCGGCGGGGATCCCGGTGCGGATCCTGGTCAGAAGTGGCAAAGAGGTGACTCAGGAAGCCATGGATGAGGCGAGCGTAGTACTGGATAGCATTGCCGATGTCCCCCAATATTTGGCATCACAGGCCTGAGTTGGTCGATTACCAAGCGTCTTGGCGCAATAGTGAACACTTGAAGGCTTTGGTAAGAAAAATCGCCTTTTGGGGGTTGCGCAAAAATTCAGGCTCCCTATAATGCGCAACCACTGACCCGCGACAGGGTCTGGAAGTCAAAGATTCAAGCATCGAATGCTTTAAGTTGAAATGCTTGGCTGGCTTCTTTTGCTCTTTAACAATCTATCAAGCAATCTGTGTGGACACTCACAGGCATTGAGAAATCGACAAAACGATTTAACTCGATGAAGAGTGTTCATACGAACAGAATTCATTGAGTCGATTCTTCGGAATCAACCAAAACTTTAATTGAAGAGTTTGATCATGGCTCAGATTGAACGCTGGCGG
>NZ_JAPEHY010000079.1:0-2261 GCF_028823715.1 Shewanella sp. K8 | reverse complement strand
CAAGCCACTCTCTACAAAAGAGAAGGCCACGAGGACTTATTCGCACCTTCCTTAGGCCTGCAGACCAAGTACAAACAGATGACACCGGCGAACCAACCCAATGGCCTGGCAGCTTATTACAGGCTTTTACGAAGATGTTTAAGGGGCTTATCTACGCCTTTTCATTACCCACACCCTCATTTGCCCCTTCAATTTACCCACTGGCAGGCAATGGGAACTTATATTCTCTGTTCCCTTATCGGCAAACTCTTGCCGCGCTTTAGTCATGGTCGCAAACTGCGCTGCATCAGCTGTGAATGGATGGCGCTGGCATAAAATTTGAATAGCAAGCGATACCAGTTTAAGTGGCGGCAAAATTCCGTCACCCTGACTCCTATTTTGAGGAACCGTCTTATGAGATTGCGCCCCTTGCTCTTGCTGCCGCTGCTGGGCATCAGCCTGAACGCCATGGCAGAGTGGACCGAGGCCCGAGGTGAAGCCAAAATAATCAATGGCAATTTGACCCAGGCACGGGAAGCGGCAATGGACAACGCCATCAACATGGCCCTGCTCTCCCGTGGCGGCAGTTTTCAATCGACCCAGAGTGTCAGCCAGGGGCGCTTGACCCAAAACGATTTCAGCCTTTCCAGTCAGGTGCAGATAAGCAGTGTCGAACTGGTCAGCGAAATGCGCCAGGGAGACAAGCTCAAGGTGGTTATGCGGCTCGATATTCTCGATGGCCCGGATAACAAGTGCCAAAGCTCAGCCATCAAGGCCGCTATCCTGGTGCCACAGGCCAGTATTAAGGACAGAAGCCAACTGCGTTATGGTCAGTTGGAAAATTTCCAGCGAAGCCTGTCCGAGCGGATAGCGGCAACGCTGGATAAACAATCCTCCACCAGTTTTGCCCACCTGCACGCCAAAGAGCGGCTGGATATCAAAGAAGAGCTTATCAATATCCGGGGTTACCGTTTGCCGACCTGGATAAGTGAAATTACCGACAGCCAGTATCTGTTGCTGCCACAAATCATAGATATCTCCACCGAACCGGCCGAGTCCGGCTTTATGGGCCTGTGGGACAGCGAGCCTCAGCGACTGTTTCAGCTGCAGCTCAGCCTCTACCATGGGATCAGCGGCGAGCAGATCTGGTATCAGAACTACAGCATTTCCGCCCCCTGGGAGTTTGCCAAAAATGAATCCGTCCCTCCCAACAGCGACAGATTCTGGCGTGCCAGTTACGGGCAGGCCATAGACAAGGTGCTGACCAATGCCAGTAAAGATATCGATATGGCGCTGGCATGCAGACCTCTGCTGGCACAGATAGTCGTGCGCCAACAAGATAGAGTAATACTCAACCTGGGACGACGCAACGGCATCCGCGTTGGCGATCAGTTCCAAATCGTGCTGCAACGAAACCTGCCCGACCGCATGAACCAGATGCGCGCCGTGGCCGGAGAAACCCGGGCGAAAATCACCATAGATCAAGTCACAGAGGAAAGTGCCATCGCAGTGCTCAGCGGTGAAAATGCCGCCCTCAACATTCAGGTGAATGACATCGCGATTAAGATTTAAGCAATTAAATCCAAAGCCTTTTCATCCGGGTGAAAACCAGTATAATCACTGGCGTCTCCCTATAGCTCAACAGGATAGAGCAGTCGCCTCCTAAGCGACCGATCGGGGTTCGAGTCCCTGTGGGGAGACCAGCATTTTCTTATTGTGCCTGCTTGCACAAGTCTCAAGCTTCTTTTAGAACCCATCCACTGCCGATCCAGGCGCGTCAAATTAATGATTTTGTTCTCTGATAGTTTCCTCTTTGGGAAAACATTGAGTTGGTGATGTGGCCATCATGGCTTTAAAGCCCAAAGTAGCCAACCAACTTGGATTTAGCTTCCCGCTAAGCAACAACCTTTCACCTGCGGTGCGGATGGGCAGGAAGCTCGAATGCCGTGAAGGACAGGACGTCCGAGAACGGTCCTTTTGGCACAGGCGAACCTGTGACATGGCGAGAGCTGCGCAGCAACATGCTTACAAGCGAGACCCAGGGATGGCGATCTGGCCGTTGTGCATGGATGCATTTGTTCCACGAATTTACGCCGCTGGTACAGCGGCTATCATGGCTTTAAGCCTGAACTCACCAATAAACTTGCGCTTAGCTGCCAGTTCACCATCACCTGCGGCGCGAATGGGCACGCCGTGAAGGACAGGACGTCCGAGAACAGTCCTTTTCGCACAGGCGATCCTGTGACTCGCTGCAAGTACATATATGTACACCTCGATCATAT
>NZ_JAPEHY010000078.1:0-2293 GCF_028823715.1 Shewanella sp. K8 | reverse complement strand
CATATCCTCGATGCGAAGTATTCCAACCGAAAAACCGTAGCTGAAACGCACATGCCGGTGTGCGCCACTAAATACGGGTTAGAAACCCGAATGTACCAAATTGTTGATGGTGTCCCGCAGTTAACGGTACCAGATTCAGTCACGCTGTTATATTCGGGAGAATCGGCTGATTACTCTCCGATGTTCAGGTCTGGCACCGCTGGAGGCATAAGACATTTGTTAGAAACAACGAAACCGCAGTTAGGCTATATCGGACTCGATGAAACCGACATAGGGCCGCTACTGGGAACATTAAAACGGTTGCTTTGGAGGACCATCAGTACATATTAAACAAGCAAAGTATAAAGGGCCTTATCGGCCCTTATCTTGTGACGCGGATGCAGGAGAGGAATAAAGTGTCTATCCTTGGGCTGACTTTCTCACCCCTTAACCTTGGTGATTGTATTTTCAACTTAGCATGCTTCTTCTGCAAGCCAAATGAGTAGAACTTTCAGGCCTTACGACTAATCGCCCCAGCTCTTAGTTTGCTGCTGCAAACGCTGTCCCATAGAAATTGTTATCCGAAATTCACCCGATACAGCCAACAACCTAACACGTTTTTGTCCTGAACTAAGCAGCATGGGTGCCGAGTGCAGGTGTACGATCAAATCAAAACTGTTAGATAGTGATGAGTCAGTAGTTCTAAACCTTAAAGAATAGCACCGACTTCCCCTTAGGTGTCGCGAATCGGCATTGGCCGAGCTTCCGGCCACGATGTAGCCCATCACCTGCGGTGGGCTCTCGCACAGGCGATGCTGTGACACGCTGTGAACCCATATATGGACCCATCCCGTTTGCAAGACATTTGATTTCAATTTGAGAAGAGTTCATTGCACCCATATATTCGGCCTGTTACTGAGTTAAATCTCTGGCCCTGATGGATATGTGCTTCTACTTTCCTCATCATCCTTGCGGCTTCACGATGAGCCTATGGATTCAACAGGTTTTAAGTAGAACAGTCTGACTGTCTCATCATCAAATCAATTGTCACCGCAACTTGGTGATAGGTTGGCATTATCTTACTTCACAACCTGATTTATAAGCTTCATGTCGCCGGCCGATACGTTTCTTCTTTGGCCGCTATGACCCAGGCAATTCTGGCAAGCTTGTTGGCTACTGCAACGCAGGCGCGATTAAAGCCTCGACGCTCCACGAGGGCCTTCGCCCACAGGCTGAGCTTATCGGTTTTGTGCTCGCAGTGACGCAAAATGGACCTGGCACCATGAATGAACAAGGTTCGTAGATAGGCATTGCCTCGCTTACTGATCCCTAGCAGATTATCCTTGCCGCCACTGCTGTGCTGCCTGGGCACCAGACCGCACCAAGCTGAAAAATGGCGGCCATTGTGAAATGCCTTCCCCTCCCCAACAGCGGCATAAAATGCCGTCGCAGTGACAGGACCAACCCCCAAGACGGTGCCTAATCGTTGGCAGATAGGATTATCAGCATTTTCCTGCAATACCTGCTTTTCACACCCTTTCAGCCTGTTCTCAAGTTCGACAAACTCATTATACAGTCCATGGAAAATCGCTCGACCTTTGGCTGTGAGTGCATTCTCACCGTCTTCCAAAATGTCGGGCAATTGACTGCGAAAGGCCGTTTTTCCCTTTGCCAGCACGATGCCATATTCGGCCAACATGCCTCGAACCTGATTCACCAAGGCGGTGGTTTGCTGTGTGAGTCGCTCACGAACCCTGTGCAACATCTGCACATCTTGTTGTTCGATAGATTTGGCGGGCACGAAGCGCATGTTTGGTCGCTGAGCCGCCTCCGCTATGGCAAGGGCATCGTTGTAGTCATTTTTATTTCCCTGCCGATAGGGAATGACATATTGAGGAGGGATCAACTTAACCTGATGACCAAGGGCAGTAATTTCCCTGTTCCAATAGTGAGCGCCACCACAGGCTTCAATCGCGACCAGGCAAGGTTCCAACTTAGCGAAAAAACCGAGTACTTCTTTTCGTTTAAGCATTTTCTTGCGCACCAGCTTACCTGCTTTGTTGACCGCAACAGCGTGGAACACCAACTTTGCGATATCCAAACCGATGGTTGTAATCTTCATAGTGGACCCATCCTCTTTCCAGATGACTTTCAACAACTTCATCGTGGCCCATTGCGAGGCCGGTTAAAAGGGGATGGGTCCATTCCATTATCCTTGGGCGCTCAACGAAAACGTCCCTGTTTTCGACGGTCACAGTCCCGCCTGTGCCTGGGGAAATAGGTGTATGTCTGCAGGTATATAAGCAATATCAAG